>NZ_JANMWY010000058.1:0-4704 GCF_031380695.1 Sphingomonas sp.
GGTGAAGTTGGATTGCAGCCCGACCAGCTCGGCATTGCTGCGCAGCATCTTCGCGGCCACGCTGTGGAAGGTGCCGAGCCATGGCATCCCCTCGATTGCCCCACCGGAGATGCGCGCGATGCGCTCCTTCATCTCGCGCGCCGCCTTGTTGGTGAAGGTGACGGCGAGGATCTGCGACGGCCAGGCGCGGCGGGTGGCGATGATGTGAGCGAGTCTAGCGGTCAGGGCGCTGGTTTTACCAGTGCCGGCCCCGGCGAGGACGAGCACCGGGCCTTCGGTCGTGAGCACCGCCTCGCGCTGCGGCGGGTTGAGGCCGGTCAGATAAGCGGGGTTACTGGCGATCGGGGCAGGGGATTCGGGCACGAGGACGAGGTAGGCGGCGCGGAACGAAACGGCAACCTAAGCGCAGTCCGACTTATCCGCACTATCCCCGTTATCCACAGACCCGATGGTGAAGATTCCGCTTTGAACGACTCGGTTCGAGGCGCATATTGCAATGGTGATCGGGGCAGCGGCTTCGGGCCATCGGCGGGAAGGGCAACCGGACCGAAGACGACCAGAGACCAAAGCACCGATCTCCGCCGGCAGGCGATGGTGATGCGAAAGAGACGTTGAAATCCCTCGGGACGTAGGCAGATCTGACGCTCATCGGACCAGCTGGCAAGAGGCGCCGGAAGAGTCGATCTTTCTGTCGCAGCTGCCTGAACCTCTCGGGGGAATGGAAAGCGCGAAAAGAGGGTTGATCCAAGAAGGGCCGCGGAACGTGGAGAACCCGTCCTCGGATTGGGATCGAAACGGGAAGCGACGCCTGAGCTGGTGAGCCAGGATCGAGAGACGGGGAAGCGCAAGCCGACCAGGTCACGAATACCGGCAGATCCTTCGCTCGGCGCAGTGGGGGCTGGCAGCAATGCCGGCCCCCATTTCTCGTTTGGTGGCAAGCGCGTTTGGCGCAAGCCGCCGGTTTTCGATCGGCGGGGTTACATTGCCCTCCCGAATGACCGCGCTCGATCAGGCTCCCCTGAGCCGTCGTGGTTGCGTCTGTGATGGCAATAGGGATAGTTAAGCTCTCGTCTTACGGCAGCGGCACAGGCACTTTCATCGCGCATGTTTCTGAGCTCATGATAGTGCAAGCCATGCGATCAAAACCCGGCGGCAAAATCGACGAAGCATTCGATGTCCAGAACGAGGCCTTATCAGAGGCGCTGCGACTCCTGTCTGATCAAGGTGTAGTGAACCCCGTCGCGGCCCTTTCCCTGCTTCCGTCTAGCTTGCCCGAAGCAGGCGCCGGGGAAAGGGAGTTGCTTCCCCGGCTGGCTACTCTGGTTCTAGGCGGGGCCCAGCGGCTCGATGACCCCTTGTCGTTTGCCCATATGGACCCACCGACACCTTGGCTGACGTGGGCCATGACGTTGTGGAACGCGCGGCTGAACCAGAATTTGTTGCATCCCGCGACCGCGCCGGCCGCGCGCATCATCGAAGCGCGCACGGTCGCCTGGCTTGCTCCTTTTTTCGGGATGGACGGCGGTCATATGGTGCCGGGTTCGACGGTCGCAAATCTAACCGCGCTGTGGGCCGCACGCGAACTTCGAGGGATTGACGAAGTCGTTGCGGCCGACACGGCGCATGTTTCCGTTGAGAAGTCGGCGCGACTGCTTGGCCTTCGCTTCCGTCCGCTGCCGACGGACGACCAAGGTCGCCTGTTGCCAGAAACGGCGGTTGGCCTCGATCGGGCATGCCTCGTTTTGGTGGCGGGATCGACGTCAACCGGCGTAATCGACCCTTTGCATCTCGCGGGGTCGGCGGCGTGGACCCACGTGGACGCCGCATGGGCAGGACCGCTGCGGCTGAGCGACAAATATGCCGGGCGGCTCGACGGGATCGAGCATGCCGACTCGGTAGCAGTTTCGGCGCACAAGTGGCTGTTCCAGCCCAAGGAGTCCGCATTGGTGTTCTTCCGTAATACGGCGACGGCGCATGCGGCCCTGTCATTCGGAGGGGCTTACCTGGCCGCACCCAACATTGGCCTGTTGGGCTCGCACGGCGCAACGGCCGTTCCGCTGTTCGCACTGCTCTGGGCGTGGGGCCGCGATGGGTTGGCGTCCCGGCTCGATCACTGCATCGCGACATCCGAGAAATTCGCTGCCTTTGTCGCTGCCGACGAACGGCTGGAGTTGCTTGCTCAGCCGGAGACGGGTGTTGTGGTCTGGCGGCCCTGCGGCGAGCCCATCCAGGACTTTTACGTCGCATTGCCCGCTGGCCTGTCGTCCCGCACAACCGTCGCTGGAAGCGAATGGCTGCGGTGCGTCGCTGCGAATCCTACGGTGGATGTCGATTCCGTGATCGATGCAATTCTAAATGCATTCCGCCTGGCTTGAGTCCAAGGTCAAAGCGTTGCCCGCCTGAAACGTCATCGTCCTGATCGGCAATCGCCGGAGTTAGCCCCGCTGGTAATCACTGCGGCTGATGCGCAGGCGGGTGATTTGGCCGCGATAGTCGATACGGCAGTCGAATGTCATGTCAGCCTGTGCGCGGCCGTTGGCATAGCCATAGGGCTGGTTGCTATAGGCTTGGCCATTGTACGCCTGCTGGCGACGGTATGCGGGGTCGGTGCGTTCGCCGCGCGGGCCGTTGTTGTTGTCGTAGGCCTGATTGGTGACGCCGTTGTTGTAGCCCTGGTTCGCGTAGCCGCCGTAATTTCCGTAGCCATTCATGCCGGAATCGATCAGCCCCGAAATGCGCAACTCGTTCGAGCGGCGTTCGACGCGGGTGATCGATACCAGCCGGGCGGCGCCGTTCGCAATGACGCGATTGGGATAGCGCGGGTCATAGGCCTGGCCGTAACCCTGCTGGTTGTAACCCTGCTGGTTGTAGCCCTGCTGATATCCGCCATAGCCGCGCCCATCGGCGTCGGCGTCGATGCGCGCTTCGGCGGCGCGGGCGCACTGGTCGATCGCGGCGCGATCGCCGGGCTGGCCATAGGCGCCATACACGTTGTTGGCATCGCCGTTGGCGACGGGATATCCGTTCTGCGGATTGCCATATTGCGGATAATTTTGTGCGAGCGCGGGCGTGGCCGCGACGAGGGCGAGACTGGCCGCGACCCACGCCGCAGTGACGATGACCTTCATGGTCGTGTTCCTTGGTTGACGGCCGATAAGATACGGTCGTTTCAGTCGGTCAACGCGCAATGTCGCGGTCCGGGGCCGAGGCCCCGCCGTCAATCGACGATGATCGTCGCGCTCATGCCCATCATCTTGTGCGCGAAGTGGGTGCATTTGGCCTTGTAGGTGCCGCGCGCGGGGGTCAGGGTGACGGTGGCGGTGGCGTGACCGACAAGTTCGACCTCGCCGTGCGCGACCGGACCGTTGACGCCGCTGGCATGGGCGAAGAAGTTCGGGGCGGTGAAGTCGTGACCGCCGCCCGAGGAATTGGTGAACACCAGCCGCACCGGCTGGCCCGCAACCAGGTGGATGGTCGCGGGCGCGATGTTGAAATTGGACAAGGTGATGGCGACGCTGGTCGCTGGCTGCGCGGGCGCGGGCGCGGTGGCTAGCAGGGCGGCGAAGAGCAACGGGGCGCGGAACATAGGTGCCTCCTTGGGCTGATGCAGGTGAGTTTACGCCTGTTTTCGGGCGATGGCGAGGGTCGCGGGGGCGACGGCGCTTGCAGGGATTAGGGACTGCTGCCATTGTTCGTGTGGGGAGGCGAAACAGGCGCGTCCGATGAAACCCCATGCCCGATTGGCCGCAATTTTTTGTCTTGCCGTCAGCACTGCGATTCCCGCCAGCGCATCGACGCCGCAGGCGTGGGACCAGATGAATAAGCGGGTGAACCGCGCGTGCATCGCAATGTCGGGCATGTCACGGCCGAAATTGCTCGCGGCGAAGATCAGTTTCTCCGACACGATCGGGACCGAACTCCGCATGATGCGCGGGAGCGATCGCAAGGGCATCACTCATCGCAAGCTGTGCGCCTATAATCGCCGTACGGGGCGGACCGAGGTGCAGGACGCGGCCGACTGGAACGGGCCGACAATCAAGCCGTAACGGCCCGCCACGCTCACCACCAAATGAACAAGGGAACTGCGCTCTCGAGGGATGGCGGCGGGGGCAGTCCCGCTGCACCGACGACTACGGCCGCAACCAGCGGCCGCAGCGTCAGCGAAATTCAGTCCATCATATTGGCGGGGACGCGTCCGCCGTTGTCGGCCAGCGCCTTCATCACGGCCTTGTGCAGCCAGATGTTCATTTCGGCGCTACCGTTCTTGTCGCCGGTGTAACCCAGTTCAGTCGCAAGCTCCTCACGATTGGACAAGCTGGAGTCGATGCTTAGCAATTTCATCAGGTCGACGATCGACGACTTCCAATTGAGGTCGGGATGACCTTTGTCGGCCGAGATTTCATTGAGGACGCCCTCGACATCGACCGGCGCCGCGGACGTTGCAGCTTCAGTTAAAGTCGGCACTGCCCGGGCCTGAGCCGGGGCCGTAGTCGCGTCGACTGGAGCCGGTTGCGGGGCGGCTTGGCCTGCAGCCGGGTGACCGAAGATTGCATTCTTGATCGCAGAGAAAACGCCCATGGTTCAAGCCTCCAATCCATGCTTGAGGTCGCGCATCTGATCGTGCCCGCGCAGGACCGACGCATTGGCGGCCTCGATGACGGCACGGGTCTCGGGCGCTAGGCTGTCGGTCTTCAAGGCAGCTTC
>NZ_JANMWY010000065.1:0-3150 GCF_031380695.1 Sphingomonas sp.
CGTCAGCGCGGCGAGCTTCTTCGACCCGGTTCTGAGAACATTGGTCGCGCCGATATTCCCTGACCCGATCTCGCGAATATCGCCTTTGCCGGCGAGGCGGGTGACGATCAGCCCGAACGGGATGGAGCCGAGGGCATAGCCGAGGAGAAGGGCGAGGATGGTGGAGGAATTCATTGTCGACGTTGGTAGCATAGGATGCGCTGACCGCAACCGGCCCGTCTTTGCGAGCGGAGCGAAGGAATCCAGTCTTTCCGCCACTGGATTGCTTCGTCGCTTCGCTTCTCGCAATGACGGGACACAATGACCCCTAACGCCCCCCTTCTCTTTTTCGACTCCGGCGTCGGCGGCCTCTCGGTCCTCGCCCCGACCCGCGCGCTCCTTCCGAACGCGCCGATCGTTTATGCCGCCGACAGCGCCGGCTTCCCTTATGGCCCGCGCTCGGAGGCCGAGATTGCGGCGCGCGTACCCGCCCTGCTCGGGCGGCTGGTCGAGCGGTTTCGGCCGCGCCTCGTCGTCATCGCCTGCAATACCGCCTCGACCATCGCGCTGGACGTCGTTCGCGCGGCGCTCGACCTGCCGGTGGTAGGCACGGTCCCGGCCATCAAGCCCGCCGCCGAGCGGTCGCAAACCCGCGTCATCGGCGTGCTCGGCACCGCCGCGACCGTGCGCCAACCTTATGTTGACGACCTCGCCGCTCGCTTCGCCAGCGACTGCACTGTGCTCCGGCATGGCTCTGCCGAACTGGTCGCGCTGGCCGAAGCGAAGCTGATAGGCGAACCCGTCGCGATCGACGCTGTCCTTACAGCAATCCGCCCGCTGCTCGACCAGCCGGGCGGCGACGCAATCGACGTGGTCGTCCTCGCCTGCACCCATTTTCCCTTGCTCGCCGACGAACTCACCATTGCAATGCCCGGCGTATCTTTCGTCGACGGCGGCCCCGGCATCGCCCGCCGCATCGCCCATCTCACCCGCGACCAGCCATGGCCCGATGCGCCCACACCCGGCCTCGCCGTCTTCACCGATCCACCGCCAGCGGCTCTCGCAGCATCCCTCGCCCGCTATGGCCTGGACCGCACGCTGTCTCTCTGACCAGTTGCGAGTCGTTCTCAATGGCAATCGCAGCCATCCGGCGATAATTGGCCCCGATGGACTATAACGGTATTTTCCAGGCGGCGATCGACCGGCTGCACGATGAGGGGCGCTATCGCGTCTTCATCGACGTGTTGCGCAACAAGGGCGCTTTTCCCAACGCGCGCTGCTTCGCCGGACATAACGGGCCCAAGCCGATCATCGTGTGGTGCTCCAACGACTATCTCGGTATGGGCCAGCACCCCAGCGTGATTACGGCGATGGAAGAGGCGCTGCACGACGTTGGCGCCGGATCGGGCGGCACGCGCAACATCGGTGGCAACACCCATTATCATGTCGATCTCGAGGCCGAGCTGGCTGATCTCCACGGCAAGGAAGGCGCCCTGCTGTTCACGTCGGGCTATGTCTCGAACGAGGCGACCTTGGCGACGCTCGGCAAGCTGCTCCCCGGCTGCGTGATCTTCTCGGACGAGCTGAACCACGCCTCGATGATCGCCGGCATCCGCAATTCGGGCTGCGAGAAGCGCGTCTTCCGCCACAACGACCTCGATCATCTCGAGCAGTTGCTGCGCGACGAGGACTCCGAGACACCCAAGTTGATCGCGTTTGAGAGCGTCTATTCGATGGACGGCGACATCGCCCCGATCGCCGCGATCTGCGACCTCGCCGACTGCTATGGCGCGCTGACCTATTGCGACGAGGTTCACGCGGTCGGCATGTACGGCGCGCGCGGCGGCGGCATTTCGGAACGTGATGGCGTCGCCCACCGCGTCACTATCGTGGAAGGCACGCTGGGCAAGGCATTCGGCGTGATGGGCGGCTACATTGCCGCCGACCAGACGATCATCGACTGCATCCGCAGCTATGCGCCGGGGTTCATCTTCACCACCTCGTTGTCGCCGGTGCTGGTCGCCGGGGCGCTCGCGTCGGTCCGCCACCTGAAGCAATCGGGCGAGGAACGCGCCGCGCAGCAGGCCGGGGCAGCCAGCCTCAAGGCCAAGTTCGCCGACGCCGGCCTGCCGGTGATGGACAGCGTCACCCACATCGTCCCGGTGATGGTCGGCTGCGCGGTCAAGGCGAAGCGCATCAGCGACATCTTGCTCGCCGAATACGGCCTCTACGTCCAGCCGATCAACTATCCGACCGTCCCCCGCGGCACCGAGCGCCTGCGCTTCACCCCCGGCCCGTGCCACAGCGAGGCGATGATCGACGAACTGGTCGGTGCGCTCAGCGAAATCTGGAGCCGCCTCGAACTCGAGAAGCGCCGGGCGGCCTGATCGCGCCAAAGCTACTGGCGAATCCCCGACGCTTGGCGTAGGCGACGCGCATGCGCATCGCCCTTTCCGCCGACCATGCCGGTGTCGAACTCAAGGACGCCCTTGTGGCGTGGCTCGGCGAGGCTGGCCATGACCTGCTCGACCTCGGCACGCATGGCACCGCCAGCGTCGATTATCCCCGCTTCGGGGCCATGCTCGCCGATGCGCTGGCCGATGGCCGCGCCGACCGCGGGATTACCGTCTGCGGATCGGGTATCGGCGTCGCCATCGCCGCCAATCGCAATCCGGCCTGCCGCTGCGCCCAAGTCAGCGAGCCGGTCTCGGCCGCCTTCGCCAGAAGCCACAACGACGCCAACGCCATCGCCCTCGGCGCGCGGCTGATCGGAATCGAGATGGCCAAGGCCTGCGTCACCGCTTTCCTCACCACCGAGTTCGAAGGCGGCCGCCATCAGCGCCGCGTCGAGATGCTTTCCGCCCCTCAGCAGGAGCCCGCCTGATGGCCACCGCCGCCAATTTGAACGACGTCCAGCCCGATGGTTTCTTCACCCGCACGGTTCGGCAGACCGATAACGCGGTCGCCAACGCCATCGCGGCTGAGCTTGAGCGCGAGCAAACGCAGATCGAGCTGATCGCCTCGGAGAATATCGTCTCGAAGGCAGTACTCGAAGCACAGGGATCGGTGTTCACCAACAAATATGCCGAGGGCTATCCGGGCCGTCGCTACTACCAGGGCTGCCACCCGTCCGACCTCGTCGAGCAGCTCGCGATCGACCGCGCCAAGCAA
>NZ_JANMWY010000220.1:0-5152 GCF_031380695.1 Sphingomonas sp.
GCCGACCTGCCGATCTGCGCCGACATGGCCGAGTTCGCCGAGGTCGTGGCCGACTGGCATGATCCGGAGTTGGTACGGTTTGCGGCGGGCGAGGAAGCGCATCGCGATTGGCTTGCGTGGAGCGATCCGCAGCCGCGCGACGGGATCACGATGGACCTCGGCCCGTGCGTCGCGGCGATGCGCGATCTGCTCCCGCCGGACACGATCATCTGCAACGGAGCGGGCAATTTCTCAGGCTGGTGGCATCGCTACTGGCGCTATGCGGCGATGCCGTGTCAGCTCGCGCCGACCAGCGGGACGATGGGCTATGGCCTGCCCGCCGCAGTCGCCGCCGCGCTCCGCTTTCGCGACCGGACGGTGGTGTGCGTTGCGGGTGACGGCGATTTCCTGATGAACGGGCAGGAGTTGGCGACGGCGGCGCAATATGGCGTCGACCTGCTGGTCGTGCTGGTCGATAATGGTGGCTATGGCACGATTCGCATGCACCAGGAGCGCGAATATCCAGAACGGGTCAGCGCGACGGCGCTGGCCAACCCCGATTTCGTGCGGCTGGCCGAAGCCTATGGCGGCTGGGGCGAGCGGGTCGCGGCGACGGCGGCGTTTGCGCCCGCGCTGGCGCGAGCGATGGCGCGCACGGGGATCCGCCTGCTCCACTGCATTACCGACATGGACGTGATCAACACCGCGACCACGATCGGCGCGATGCGGGCTAAGGGTTGATGCGCCAATATCTCGACCTGATGCAGCGTGTGCTCGACGAGGGCATGCCGCAGGCGGACCGCACCGGCACCGGCACTTTGACGACGTTCGGGGCGCAGATGCGCTTCGACCTGGCGCAGGGCTTCCCGCTGCTGACGACGAAGAAGCTGCACCTGCGTTCGATCATCGTCGAACTGCTGTGGTTCCTGCGCGGTGACACCAATGTCCGCTGGCTGCAGGAGCGCAAGGTCAGCATCTGGGACGAATGGGCCGATGCCGAGGGCAATCTCGGCCCGGTGTATGGCAAGCAGTGGCGCGACTGGGAGGCGGCCGATGGCCGCCATATCGACCAGATCCGCGAACTGATCGACCTGATCAAGCGCGACCCCGCGTCACGGCGGCAGATCGTGACGGCGTGGAACCCGGGCGAGCTGGGGCAGATGGCGCTCGCCCCGTGCCATTGCCTGTTCCAGACGCAGGTTGCAGCGGGGCGGCTGAATCTACAGCTGTATCAGCGGAGTGCCGACCTGTTCCTCGGCGTGCCGTTCAACATCGCCAGCTATGCCCTGCTAACCCACATGCTGGCGCGCGAATGCGGTTTGCAACCGGGGGTGTTCGTGTGGACCGGCGGCGATGTGCACCTTTACTCGAACCACCTCGACCAGGCACGGCTGCAGCTGACGCGCGAGCCGAGGAGGTTGCCGGGGTTGATCCTGAAGGATCGCGGGCAGGCGATCGACGGCTATGAGCCCGACGATTTCGCGTTCGAAGGCTATGACGCGCATCCCTCGATTGCCGCTCCGATCGCGGTTTAACGCTTTTTCGCCCGGAACGGCAGCGTAATGGACCCCAATGCGCCAATGGACGTTGAGTAGTCATCGGAACCCAAGGGAGAAATGACATGGCGCGGAAAATTATTACGATTGCGTTGATCGGCGGCGGCCTGATGATGGCAGCCTGCAACACGGTACGCGGAGCGGCGAAGGATATGAATTCGGCCGCAAACGCCACGTCAAACGCAATCCATTAAGATTCGGCCGTTTCGGCGGCAAAGTTTATTGGCCGGTCGACCCGTTCAGACTCTGGACAGGCGACCGGCTTTTGAATCATGATCTTCACACCTGTTTTGATGGAGGAAGAAATGGTTCGCAAATTCGTTACCCTGGCCGTGATCGGCGGCGCGCTCGTCCTATCGGCGTGCAATACCGTGCGTGGTGTCGGCGCCGACGTCGGCTCGGCGGCCAACGCGACCGAGAATGCGATGCACTAGTCGGTTGGGTCGCTTTCGGGCGGTCCACGACGACCCAAGAGAAAGCCCCGCCGGTCAGATCGACCGGCGGGGCGTTTTCATGTGTGCGGTAACCCGAACTAGCTGTTCAGATAATCCCCCGCGTCGGCGTCGGTGCCGTGACCCGACATGGCGACGTCGCCGAGCGGATCGTTGCCGATCGCTGCTTCCGGTCCCTGCGCCAGTTCGGCGGCATGCTCCTGCGCGGCATTGTCGGGCGCGATCAGCGCGGCGGCTTCGGAGGTCACCACCAACGCTTCCTGGAAGCGCTTCTGCGCCGCCCGCAGCGCCGTGTCGCGGCTGGTCGCCGCTACGCGCATCCGGTTGAGGCTGGCGCCGGTGCCGGCCGGGATCAGCCGGCCGACGATGACATTTTCCTTCAGCCCGTTGAGCGTGTCGATCTTGCCCTGGACCGAGGCCTCGGTGAGCACCCGCGTGGTCTCCTGGAACGACGCCGCCGAGATGAAGCTGCGGGTCTGCAGCGACGCCTTGGTGATGCCGAGCAGGACCGGCTTGCCCTCCGCCTTCTTGCCCTTCTTGTCGAGCTTGGCGTTGGCCTCGTCCATCTCGTCGCGATCGACCTGCTCGCCTTTCAACAGCGTAGTATCGCCATCTTCGGTGATCTCGACCTTTTGCAGCATCTGGCGAACGATCACCTCGATGTGCTTGTCGTTGATCTTCACGCCCTGGAGGCGATAGACCTCCTGGATCTCGGTCACGAGGTATTCCGCCAGCGCGACGACGCCGAGCACTTCGAGAATGTCGTGCGGATCGGGTGAGCCACCGACGAGATTGTCGCCGCGCTTGACGTAATCGCCCTCCTGGACGTCAATCACCTTCGACTTCTGAACCAGGTAGGCGACCTCTTCCGACCCGTCGTCGGGGATGATCACGATCTTGCGCTTAGCCTTATAGTCCTTCTTGAAGCTGACCTTGCCCGAGATTTTGGCGATGATCGCCGCATCCTTGGGCTTGCGCGCTTCGAACAGCTCGGCAACGCGCGGCAGACCGCCGGTGATGTCGCGCGTCCGAGCTGCCTCGCGCGGCAGGCGGGCAAGCACTTCGCCGGCTTCGACCGTAGCCCCGTCCTCGACCGCGATGATCGCGCCCGGGACCAGGCGATAGACGCCCGCCTCGGCTGCGTCCGCCCCGGTCAGGGTCAGGCGGGGACGAAGGTCCTCCTTCTTCGACTTGGCGATGTCATCCATGATCACGCGCTGCGAGATGCCGGTCGACTCGTCGGTCACTTCCGACAGGGTGCGGTTGTCGAGTACGTCCTGATACTTCACGACGCCCGCCTTCTCGGTGATGACCGGCGCAAACGACGGATCCCACTCGGCAATTCGGTCACCGCGACTGACGATGTGGCCGCTCTCGCACAGGAGATGGGCACCATATTGCACGCGATGGGTAGACAGCTCGCGGCCGTCCATATCGAGGATCGCGATTTCGCCCGAACGCGACAGCGAGATGTGCCGTCCGCGCGGATCGGTGATCGTCGGCATGTCGCGGAACTCGACGGTGCCGTCGACCGGCGCCTCTAGGTTCGACTGCTCGTTGAGCTGGGCCGCGCCGCCGATGTGGAAGGTCCGCATCGTCAGTTGGGTGCCCGGCTCGCCGATCGACTGCGCCGCAATGACGCCGACGGCTTCGCCGATGTTGACCGGGGTGCCGCGGGCGAGATCGCGCCCGTAGCACTTGCCGCAGACGCCCTTCTTGGCCGCGCACACCAGCGGCGAGCGGATCTTCAGCGCCTGGAGACCAATCTCCTCGAGCTTGAGGATCATCGCCTCATCGAGCAGGGTACCCTCGGGGATCATCGCCTTGGACGTCTTGGGGTCTATGATGTCTTCCGCCGTGGTCCGGCCGAGAACGCGGTCGCCGAGCGAGGCGATGACCGCGCCGCCCTGGACGATGGCGCGCATCTCGAGCGCCTGGTCGGTGCCGCAATCCTCCTCTGCGATGACGCAATCCTGGCTCACGTCGACGAGGCGGCGGGTGAGATAGCCCGAGTTGGCGGTCTTCAATGCCGTGTCCGCGAGACCCTTGCGGGCGCCGTGGGTCGAGTTGAAATATTCAAGGACGGTCAGACCCTCCTTGAAGTTCGAGATGATCGGCGTCTCGATGATCTCGCCCGACGGCTTGGCCATCAGGCCGCGCATGCCGGCGAGCTGCTTGATCTGTGCCTGCGATCCGCGGGCACCCGAGTGGGCCATCATGTAGATCGAGTTGATGTCCTGCTCGCGGCCATTGTCCATGACCTTGACCGACGAGATTTCCTTCATCATCTCGCTGGCGACACGGTCACCGCAGCGCGACCAGGCGTCGATCACCTTGTTGTACTTTTCCTGCTGGGTGATCAGGCCGTCCTGATACTGCTGCTCATAATCCTTCACCAGCGCGCGGGTCTCGTCGACCAGCCCGACCTTGGCGGCGGGGATGACCATGTCGTCCTTGCCGAAGCTGATGCCAGCCTTGAACGCGTGGCGGAAGCCGAGCGTCATGATGGCATCGGCGAAGAGCACCGTTTCCTTCTGGCCGGTGTGGCGATAGACGATGTCGATGACGTCGCCGATCTCCTTCTTGGTCAGCAGGCGGTTGACCGTCTCGAACGGCACCTTGTGCGACTTGGGCAGCGTCTCGGCGAGGAGCATGCGGCCGGCGGTCGTCTCGAACCGCTTCAGATACTCCTTGCCAGCCTCATCGGTCTGCGGGACGCGGCTGATGATTTTGGTGTGGAGCGTGACGGCGCCGGCGGCGAGCGCGCGGTGGACCTCGGTCATGTCCGACAGCATCATGCCTTCGCCCGGCTCGCCCTGCTTCTCGATCGAGAGATAATAGAGCCCGAGCACCATGTCCTGCGACGGCACGATGATCGGCTTGCCGTTGGCGGGCGAGAGGATGTTGTTGGTCGACATCATCAGGACGCGCGCTTCCAGCTGGGCCTCGAGGCTCAGCGGGACGTGCACGGCCATCTGATCGCCGTCGAAGTCGGCGTTGAACGCGGCGCAGACCAGCGGGTGCAGCTGGATCGCCTTGCCCTCGATCAGCACCGGCTCGAACGCCTGGATACCGAGGCGATGGAGCGTCGGCGCGCGATTGAGCAGCACGGGATGCTCGCGGATCACCTCGTCGAGGATGTCCCACACTTCCTTGCGCTCTTTT
>NZ_JANMWY010000086.1:0-2120 GCF_031380695.1 Sphingomonas sp.
CCCATGCTGGGGAGGATCGTTTTGCATCACACGCGGAGTCATGCTTAAGGGCGGCGAACTTCAGCTTCGGGACGCGCCATGAACATCCACGAATATCAGGCCAAGGAGCTGCTCGCCAAATATGGCGTGCCTGTCCCCGCCGGTCACGCCGCGATGACCGCCGACGAAGCCGTCGCGGCGGCGAAGCAGCTCCCCGGCCCGCTGTGGGTGGTCAAGGCGCAGATCCACGCCGGCGGCCGCGGCAAGGGCAAGTTCAAGGAATTGGGCCCCGATGCCAAGGGCGGGGTCCGCCTCGCCCGATCGATCGAGGAAGTTCGCGCCCACGCCGAGGAGATGCTCGGCAAGACGCTCGTCACCATACAGACCGGCGAACATGGCAAGCAGGGTCAGCGGCTCTACCTCACCGACGGCGTCGACATTGCGAAGGAATATTACCTCGCGCTGCTGGTCGACCGCGATTCGGGCCGGGTGGCGATGGTCGTGTCGACCGAAGGCGGGATGGACATCGAGGCCGTCGCCCACGACACACCCGAGAAGATCCACACCGTCACCATCGACACCGCGACCGGCTTCATGCCCCACCATGGCCGCGCCGTCGCGGCCGCGCTCGGCCTGACCGGCGACCTCGCCAAGCAGGCGGCGAGCACCGCGTCGAAGCTCTACGATGCCTTCCTCGGCACCGACGCCGAGCAGATCGAGATCAACCCGCTGGCGGTGACCGACGACGGCAAGCTGCTCGTCCTCGACGCCAAGGTCGCGTTCGACGGCAACGCCATGTTCCGCCACAAGGACCTCGCCGCGCTGCGTGACCTGTCCGAAGAGGATCCGGCCGAGATCGAGGCGTCGAAATATGACCTCGCCTACATCAAGCTCGACGGCGACATCGGGTGCATGGTCAACGGCGCCGGTCTCGCGATGGCGACGATGGACATCATCAAGCTCAACGGCGCCTTTCCCGCGAACTTCCTCGATGTCGGCGGCGGCGCCACGACCGAGAAGGTGACGGCGGCGTTCAAGATCATTTTGAGCGACCCGGCGGTGAAGGGCATCCTCGTAAACATCTTCGGCGGCATCATGAAGTGCGACATTATCGCCGACGGCATTGTTGCGGCGGCGAAGGAGGTCAACCTCTCGGTGCCGCTGGTCGTTCGGCTGGAAGGCACCAATGTCCAGCAGGGCAAGGACATCCTCGCCCATTCGGGCCTGCCCATTGTCGCCGCCAACGATTTGGGCGACGCGGCGCGCAAGATCGTGGCGGAAGTGAAGAAGGCGGCCTGACTGTCAACAGTGATTGAGAGGATCGAACGGATGAAAGTGCTGGTCGCGGTTAAGCGGGTGATCGATTACAACGTCAAGCCGCGCGTCAAGATGGACGGGAGCGGGGTCGACCTCGCCAACGTCAAGATGTCGATGAATCCGTTTGACGAAATCGCGGTCGAGGAAGCGTTGCGCCTCCGCGAGAAGGGCGTCGCGACCGAGGTCGTCGCCGTCTCGATCGGGCCGGTCAAGGCGCAAGAAACGCTGCGCACCGCGCTGGCGATGGGTGCCGACCGCGCGATCCTCGTTCAATGCGATGACGACGTCGAGCCGCTTGCCGTCGCCAAGATCCTCAAGGCGATTGCGCTCGAGGAGCAGCCTGGCCTGTTCATCCTCGGCAAGCAGGCGATCGACGACGACAGCAACCAGGTCGGGCAAATGCTCGCTGCGCTGCTCGACTGGCCGCAGGGCACCTTCGCCAGCGCGGTCAATGTCGACGGCGACCATGTCAGCGTCACGCGCGAAGTCGACGGCGGGCTGGAGACGGTCAAGCTCGCCACCCCAGCGATCGTGACGACCGATCTGCGCCTCAACGAACCGCGCTACGCCAGCCTGCCCAATATCATGAAAGCGAAATCGAAACCGATGGCGCAGAAGATCGCCGCCGATTACGGCGTCGACATCGCACCGCGGCTCGAAACGCTTAAAGTGATCGAACCGGCCAAGCGCGTGGCCGGGATCAAGGTGGCGTCGGTCGATGAACTGGTCGCCAAACTCAAGGCTTTGGGAGTGATCGCATGAAGACGCTGGTTCTGGTCGAACATGATGGTGCCGTGGTCAAGGATCCGACTCTGGTCGCGGTC
>NZ_JANMWY010000142.1:0-4987 GCF_031380695.1 Sphingomonas sp.
GGCGCTGGCGATGCCCTTCCTCGGCCTCTCGCCGATGGGGTTGAACGTTGTCCCGGCGGTCCACCCCGACAAGCCGGTGGCGGCCGCCGAGGCCGGACGGATCGCGGTCGCGGCGGTCAAGGAAGGACGCAACGCGCGCCAGATGATTACCCCGGCGGGGCTGCGCAACGCGGCGGTGGCGGGGTCGGCGACGGCGGGGTCGACCAACCTCGTGCTGCACCTGCTCGCGATCGCGCGCGAGGCGGGGCTGAGCGAGGCCGAGTTCGCACTGCCAATCTTCGACGAAGTGTCGCGGCTGACCCCGGTCATTGCCGACCTCAAGCCTGGCGGGCGTTATATGGCCCCTGACATGAGCGCGGCGGGCGGATCGGCGCTGCTCGGCCAACGGTTGCAGGAGGCTGGGCTATTGGTCGATGCGCCGACCGTCACCGGGAGGACGTTGTTCGAGGAATTCGAAGGCGCGGTCGAGACGCCGGGGCAGGACGTGATCCTGACCGCCGCCGCGCCGTTGAAGGCGCGTGGTGGGTTCGGCGTGCTGTTCGGCAACATCGCCCCCGACGGTTGCGTCGTGAAGCTGGCCGGACACGAGCGGATGATGATGGACGGCCCGGCCAAGGTCTACGACGGCGAGGAAGCTTGTTTCGCGGCGGTCACCCATGGCGAAATCGAAGCCGGTGATATCGTCGTCATCCGCAATGAAGGCCCCGTCGGCGGGCCGGGCATGCGCGAGATGCTGGCGATCACTGCCGCGATTCAGGGGCGTGGCCTTGGCGACAGCGTGGCGCTGGTCACTGATGGGCGTTTTTCGGGTGCGACCTACGGTTTCATGGTCGGTCACATCGCGCCCGAGGCGGCGATGGGCGGGCCGATTGCGCGGCTGCGGACGGGTGACCGGGTGGTCATCGATGTCGACCGGCAAGTGATCGAGACCGATGAGGATTTGGACTCAAGGCCGGCACCGGTGGTGAAAGCGCCGGGCGAAGGGTTTACGGGCGCCTTTGCAAAATATGCGCGGCTGGTCGGATCGGCGTCGCAGGGGGCGGTGACCAGCGGCGCAGATCGCTAAGCGGGAACGGCTAGCAACGCCGCCAACTCACCAAGCTCCACGCCGATGCAGTCCTTCCGGCTCGGCCGGGACAGGATCGCGGCGAGGGCTGGTGGCGCAGTGATCGACGCACCGGTTAGCGGCTCGATCACGTCGGCGAATTTATAAGGGTGCGCCGTCGCCGAGATCAGCCACGGGCGCTCGGCGCGTTCATGCTCTGGCAGGCGGGCATGCGCTTCGGCCGCCGCCGCCGAATGCGGGCACCATAAATATATGGCCTGGTCGGATATGATCCGCGCCTTGATCGCGTCGTCGGTGACCAGTTCGATGCGAACCTCGCTCGCGCCTTCGGGAAGCGCGATCAGCCGCTCGAAATTGCTCGGTGCGCCGACGTCCATCGCATTGGCGATCGTCGCGACCGACGGGCGCGGGGTGTAGGTGCCGGTTCGCGCCCACTCGTCGAGCGTCGCATTCGCGTTGGTCGCAAGCACGATCGGCCCGATCGGCGCGCCCATCGCGCGGGCGTAGAGCGCGGCGAAGCCGTGGCCCAGATTGCCGGTCGGGATGACCAGGCCAGGCTTCTGGCCGGTTTCGGCGAACACCCGTGTCGCGGCGAAGGCGACATAGGCCATCTGCGGCATCAGTCGGCCGATGCTGATCGAATTGGCCGAGGTCAAGTTGAGCGCCTTGGTCATCGCCGCGTCGGCGAAGGCGGCCTTCGCGAGGCGCTGGCAATCGTCGAAGTCGCCGTCGACCTCGATCGCGCGGACCGGGGCGTCCCAACAGGTCAGCTGATGCTCCTGGAACGGCGATACGCGGCCCTTGGGATAGAGGATCACCGCGCGCACTGCGGCGCGGCCTTCGGCGGCACAGCCGACCGCACCGCCGGTGTCGCCCGAGGTCGCGGCGAGGACGGTCAGCGGGTGCGCCGGATCGCCGAGCCGGTCGAGGCACGCCATCAGGAAGCGCGCGCCGAAATCCTTGAACGCGCCGGTCGGGCCGTGGAAGAGTTCGAGCGCGCGGCGGCCGTCGGGGAGGGTCGTGACGGGTAGCGGAAAGTTGAACGCGCCGGTGCAGATTGCGGGCAGTTCGGCTTCGAGTGCGTCACCGGCAAAGAAAGGCCCAAGGAAGCCGGCAGCGAAGTCGGGGATGGGTAGCGTAGGGTCGAGCGAGGCGGGATCGGCGACGACTTGACTCGCGGGCAGATACAATCCGCCATCGGGGGCGGCGCCGTTGCGAATCGCCTCGCTCAGCGAGACAGCGGGCGACTGGCCGCGGGTGCTGGTGAAGCGCATCAGGCGGCCATCGCCGCCGCCTGCTCGATGCGGGCACCGGCACTGTCGGTCGGGGCGCGATAGGCACGAGCGGTGAGGCCGGCGTCCTTGAATGCCTGCGCCATCGCCGCCTCGACCGCGCGTGCCTCGCCGTCGGGCGCCCAGGCGAACACCGATGGGCCGGAGCCGGAAAACGAGCAGCCGAGTGCGCCTGCGCCAAGTGCGGCCGCTTTCACGACGGGAAGCGCGGGGAGGAGGTGGGCGCGCTGCGGTTCGATGAGGACATCTTCGAGCCCTGCCGCGATCAGGCTGAAATCGCTGGTCGTGCATCCGGCGATGAAGGCGGCAAGTCGCCGCGAATGCTCGACCACATTGCGCATCGGCACCGCATCCGCCAGCAGCCCGCGCGCCGCTGCCGTTTCGATTTTCGCCGAGGGGTGGAGGAGGATCGTGCTGACTCCGCGCGGCAGGGGCAGGCGAGCGAGCTTGACCGGTGTTTCTCTCGCGCCGAGCACCAGCCCGCCGAGCAGGCTGGCCATGACATTGTCCCAGTGCGGCGGATCGGACGCGACCCGCTCGCCCTCAAGCGCGAAGGGGAACAGCTCTTCCAGTTCGAACGGCCGGTCGAGCAGCGCGTTGGTCGCGACTGCCCCCGCCACCGCCGACGCCGCCGATCCGCCCATGCCAGCAGCCATCGGCACGCCCTTGTCGATCGACAGCCGTACCCCGAAGCGCGCCCCGGCGGCAGCAAGGACGGCAGCGGCGGCGGCGAGTGCGGTATTCTTTTGCGGCGTTTCGGGCAGGGTCGAGCAGAGCCCGCTGACGGTGCCAAGCCGCACTCCCACCGCCTCCTCGCGCACCGCGATCACGCGATCGCGGGCGGCGTCGAACGCTTGGCCGAGGATGTCGAAGCCGGGGCCGACATTGCCGATGCTGGCGGGCGCGCTCGCGGTCGCCTGGTGCATCTCAGGCGCTCATTCGCAGCGGGACGACGCCCGATCCGGCGGTCGGGGCCGAACGCTGGCACGGGGCGGAGCGCTGCAGGTCCATCACATCCGCCATGACCGATGCGGCGGTCGGCCAGCGGCCCGCGCCATGGCCGTGGACCTCGTGAACCGATCCGTCGGCGGCAGTGATAAGGACGCTATTCTCGGTGTTGGTGACCTTGGCCAGCGGGTGGCTGGCGGGGAGGCTTTCGATCCGGACGGAGGTCTCGACCTTGCCATCGGGCAGCAGACGCGCCCGGCTGACCTGCTTCAACACTTCGCCGCGGGCGAGGGCGGCGAGGATCGATTCGGCACTGACGGTGTCCAGCGACTGCTTCTCGATACGGTCGGCAGACACCGCGACCCCCATCGCGTCGCGGACCAGCAATGACAATTTATAGGCGGCGTCATGGCCCTCGACGTCGGACGAGGGGTCAGCCTCGGCGAAGCCCAGTTCCTGCGCCTTGGCGATGGCCTTGTCGAACGACCAGCCATTGGCGAGTCGGGCGAGGAGGAAGTTGACCGTGCCGTTGACCACGCCTTCCAACGCGACGATGCCCGGTTCCTGCGCCAGCCGCCCGACCGCCTCGAGAACCGGCGCGCCGCCGCCGACCGCACCCGAATAGAGCAGCCGGGCATTGCCTGCTGCGGCGCAGGCGTGGAGCGCGTCATAATGGGCCGCGACGACCGCCTTGTTGGCGGTGACGACGTGGATGCCAGAGCGGAGCGCATCGCACAGCGCGTCGGCGAATTCGTGCGCGCCGCCCATCGTCTCGACGACAATGTCGACCTCGCCGGTCATCGCCTCGGCCAGCTGGTCGGTATAGAGTGAAGGATTGTCGCGTTTGTCGGGCGAGCGGACGAACACCTTGTTGAGCACGAACAGGTCGGGCCGCTTGAGGACATAGGTCATGACGCCCGCGCCAACCGTACCGCAGCCGAGGAGGGCAATGCGCAGCTTGGCGCGCTGGAGGGGGAGCGATTTCACCAGCGGCAGGTCGGCGATGGTGGTTTCCTCGGCCGAGCCCATTGCAGCGACCTCGATCAGAACGTCCTGTTGCTCGGCGACGTGAATCGCTTTTTCCTGAACCAGGCCGGCGCTGACCCGGGCGGCGTCGGCATAGCTTAGCTGAGCGAAGCGCTCGGCCAGCGGGTTCTTCGCCGGATCCTCGTCATAGACGCCGTCGACATCCTTGATCAGGCGGACACGGTGAGCATCGAGCCGGGCGGCGAAGAACACGGCGGTGAGATCGGTTCCACCACGACCGAGCGTCACGACGCCGTGGGTCGCGTGACCGGCGGTGAAACCGGGGACGACCAGCACGTCATGACTGGCGAGCTTGGCCAGCACGGCGTCGGCGTCGAGGTCGGTCAGCGTCGAATCGAGTGGATCGCCCTCTGCGAGCAGGCCCATTTCGTGCGGGTCCATGGTGCAGGCGCGGACCCCAATCTGGCCCAGCGCGAGGGTCAGGAGGGCCGCCGAGTGAAGCTCGCCGGTGCGGGCGACGCGGGCGAGGAGCAGGGGCTGCTCGCCGCCCAGCCGCATCCCCTGGTTGAGCAGCGCGTCGGTTTCGCCGGCCAGCGCCGAGACAACCGCGACGACCTTCTCGCCCTCGCGGACGTGGCGGTAGCATTCGTTGGCAACGGCGGCATAGTCGCCCTCGGTCTCAAGCACGCTCGAG
>NZ_JANMWY010000143.1:0-8240 GCF_031380695.1 Sphingomonas sp.
CGCAGAAGCCGCCAACCGTGCCGACCGACTTCGAGAAAGTGCCGATGATGAAGTCGACGTCGTCGATCACCCCCTGGGCTTCGGCGACGCCGCGGCCATTTGTCCCGATGAAACCCATCGAATGGGCTTCGTCGACCAGCACCATCGCGCCATTGGCCTTGGCGACGGCGACCATTTCCTTGAGCGGTGCAATGTCCCCGAGCATCGAATAGACGCCTTCGAGCACGACCAGCTTGCCCGCGCCTTCGGGGATTCGCTTCAGCCTTTTCTCCATCGCATCGATGTCGTTGTGGCGGAACGGCACGATGTTGGCATTGCCCAGCGCGCAGCCGTCGTAGATCGAGGCATGGCTGTCGATGTCGAGGACGATATAATCGTCCTTGCCGGCGATGGTCGAGATAATCCCGAGATTTGCCTGGTAACCGGTCGAGAAGACCATCGCATGGTCCATCGCGTAGAAGTCCTTGAGCGCTTCCTCGCAATCGCGATGCCCGGCATAAGTGCCGTTGAGCACGCGGCTTCCGGTCGTGCCGGAACCATAGTCGTCGAGCGCCTGCTTGCCCGCTTCGATCACGTCGGGGTCGAACGTCATGCCCATGTAGTTGTAGGTACCGAGCAGGATGGTGCGCTTGCCGTTGCAGATGGCGACGGTCGGGCTCTCGACCCGCTCCATGACCAGGTTGAACGGGTCGGTGATGCCGGTCGACAGCAATTGCTCGCGGGTGGCGATCAGCGGGTCGAATTTGTCGAACAGGTCGTTCATTTGGCTTGCAGCTCGCCGACCGCACTGACCAGTTGCCCGACGGTCTCTATCTCGGCCTGCTGGTTCATCGTGATGAGGATGTCGAACTCATCCTCAACGTTGGCGACGAAGTCGAGCACCGTCAGGCTGTCCCACTCGAGGTCCTGGGCGAAGAGGGTCGTGGCGGTGACGGCGACACCCTTCTGGTTGAACGGTTCGATCAGGCGGTGGACGATGTCGGAGATACTGTCGGTCATGCGCTCGCCTTAAGAAGGAGAGTGCCCCTTCGCAACGAAATGGGGCGGAGATGCGGCGGGATCAGAGCCACCCTTGGGCGCGGTACCCGGCGGCGGTGTCGGCGAGCCCTTCCACCGTGTCGATGCGCGGTTGCCACAGGCTTGGATCGACGTCGCGCGCCGGATCGACAACCCAGTCGGGGTGGCAGAAGTAAGCGACGCGGTCGGGGGTGAGTCTGGCGTTGCGGCCCCGGACGAAGCGGTCGGCGCGGGCGGCGAGGGCGAGCAGGGGTCGCGGGGTCGAGATGGGCAGGACCTTGCGGCCGACGGCTTTGCCGAGGAGGTGGGCGAACTCGGTGTGGGAATAGCCGCCGGGGTGTTCATCGTCGGGCTCGATCGTCAGGCCGCCCGGCGCGGCGGGGTCGGCGAGGGCGACGAGCAGGCGGGCCAGGTCGTCGACATGGATCAGCGACAGGCGGCCGGCGGGCGGGAGCAGGACGAACCCCTTCGCCGCCATGCGGAACAGGTCGAGCGTCTCGCGGTCGCCGGGGCCGTAGACGGCGGGCGGGCGGACGATCGCCCACGCCAGCTTCGATGCCGCGACCAGCTCTTCCGACTGCGCCTTCGATCTGCCGTAGAGTGACAGGCCGGGTTGGCGGGCAGCCAGTGACGAGACGTGGACGAAGCGTTTGACTTCGGCGCAGACGGCGGCGGCGCAGACGGCGGCGGCGAGGAGGGCGGCGGTGCCGGTGACGTTGCCCGCCTCGAACCCCGCTGCGTCGGGGGCGTTGAGGACTCCGGCGACGTGGATCACTGCGTCGGCGCCGGCAACCAGCGCAGCGAGGGCGGCGGGGTCGGCGAGGTCGCCGCCGATCCACTCGACGCAGGGGCGAGCAGGTTGCGGGCGGCGGGCGAGGGCGTTGACCATATGGCTAGCTTCCACCAACCGATCGAGCACATGGCCGCCGACGAAGCCGGTCGCGCCGGTCAGCGCGATCTTCATGCCAGCGCGATCCTCATGCCAGCGGGGACCAGGCCGCCTCGGGCTCCGCTTCCTCGGCCTCGGTCACGGCGCCCTGGCCGATCAGGGCGAACAGGCCTTCGAGCAGTTCCTCGACCCCGTCGCCGGTCGCGGCGGAGACGATGAACACGTCGCTCCCGCACGCCTTGGCGAGCTTCTTGCGGAGCTTCGCCAGCACCTTTGGATCGACTAGGTCGCAGCGGCTGAGCGCGACCAGTTCGAGCTTGTCCTCCAGCCCGGCGCCATAGGCATCGAGTTCGCCGCGTACGATCCGCCAGGCGTCTACTGGGTCCTCGCCCTCGGCATCGACGAGGTGGAGCAGGGCGCGGCAGCGCTCGACATGGCCGAGGAAGCGGTCGCCGATCCCGGCCCCTTCGGCGGCGCCCTCGATCAGACCGGGGATGTCGGCCAGCACGAACTCGCGCTGCTTCAAACTGACCACGCCCAGTTGCGGGCGGAGCGTGGTGAAGGGATATTCGCCGACCTTCGCCACGGCATTGGTGGTGCGGTTGAGCAGGGTCGACTTGCCGGCGTTGGGCAGGCCGACGATGCCGACATCGGCCATCAGCTTCAGTCGCAGCCAGACGTACATTTCCTCCGACGGCCAGCCGGTGCCATGCTGGCGCGGGGCGCGGTTGGTCGAGGTCTTATAGCTGGCATTGCCGCGCCCGCCGTCGCCGCCGCGCAGGAACAGGACGCGCTGCCCGACCTCGGTCAGGTCGGCGAGCAGCGAGCGCTCCTCGTCGTCGGCCAGCACCTGCGTGCCGACCGGGACCTGGATGACCAGATCCTCGCCACCCGCCCCGGTGCGGTTCTGCCCGGCCCCGCCCTTGCCGCGCGGCGCGCGGAAATGCTGGGTGTAGCGAAAATCGATCAGCGTGTTGAGCCCGGCCACCGCCTCGAAGATGATGTCGGCGCCCTTGCCGCCGTGGCCGCCGTTGGGCCCGCCGAACTCGGCGAACTTCTCGCGGCGGAAGCTGACCGCGCCGGGGCCGCCCGCGCCGGAACGGACGAAAATCTTGGCCTGGTCGAGAAAATGCATCCGCGCCCTGTAGGGGAAGGGCGCGAAAATCCCAAGGTCGGCCCTTTGATACCAGCCTTCGAATCGCTCAGTCTCTTGTCAGCATGAGCGGCACCCAGCGCGTCACCGCTGTCTCGCGAATGTGCCCAATACTCACGATAACGGGGTCGGCGAGGTCGGCTTGTTGCGGAGTTGGCTCCTCGTCGGGGCAGGCGAAAGCGACGAAAAATGGTCACATTCGACGATGCCCACCTGTTCTCGGCAAGGACTTCGTCGACCGTTCGCTAAACGAAAAACATTCGTTAGCACGTCAGGCCTTAGATTCATTCGAAGCGCCGACCACTGATTGCATGAAGCACAAGTGCGGGAAGCGCGGCTAGGCCGACGACCCAGTGGACGACGCTAGCCCAGTCGCGCAAAACCTCGTTGCCGACATAATAAAGGCCGAGCGCGGTGAGGGCGAGCACGATGCAGATAGATGCAAAGGTCATCCCACTCTTGCGATTGCGTCGGAGCGTCCAACCGAGCCCGATATGTACCGGAATTATCGTCCCGGCGACGATCAAGAAGGCATAAGCAGCGACGCCGTGGAGGATCAGCGTCGTGTGTTGGAGGGGATGGTGCTCGCTCCCATACTCACCGGCGATGTGCACCCACTTGTCGAAGATCAACCACCCTATCCCGCTGACGATCAGCAAGCCGCAGCTGATATAGACCGACCATTCCTGCCAGCGCGAAAGCCGGCTGGGACGTCGCGTATTCACGCCGCAAACGCCTGGGCGGCGATTGCTTCCATCGACCCATCGGCGCCGATCATGAAGGCCTCGGCGCCGGCGGTGCCAAGCCACCTGAGAACTTCGGGGGAGCCACTCCAAACTATCTTGGTCAGCGCATCAGCATCGCACGCAAGGGGCGCGCGCACGCTGACCGACCTCCAGCGCGAATCGTGACCCGGCAGATGATCGAATGCCAGCATGCCAGATTCGACGGGACGCCCGGCGCTTGTTGCCACCGCACCGTTGGTAAGGCCGACATGCGCAAACGGACGGCGGCTGGCCGGGTCGACCACCACCACTTCCCAAGCGTCGGCGCCATAGCCGCGCACGTCGCCGCCAGCGTTTACCAGTCCGTGCGCCGCTCCAGCCGCCTTGAGCGAATCGATCGCGCGGTCGACGGCGAAACCCTTGGCAATCCCGCCGAGGTCGAGGCATGCTGGCTGATCGAGCGATACCGCGCCGGCTGAAAGCCTGACAGAGGTCCAGTCGGTGGCCTCGGGAATGGGTTGATCGTGGTGACGTGGGAGCGCGCCGCCATCGAGCGCGGCGCGACCCGCGCGAACGGCGTCGAACCGTCCCGCGCTGGTACGCGACCAGTATAGCGCGCGTCCGATCACTTGGCCCGTCCAGCCGCTGACCTGAACTGGCACAAGATGCGCAAAGCGGTTGATCCGGCTGAGTTCGCTGTCCGGCTCGTGCGCGCTCATGAGGGTATGGACGCGTTCGATCGCGGCAAAGGCGACGTCGATCGCGCTTGAGTCATCGGCGTCTATTTCGACGAAGGTGCCGAGCAGCGGGCGGCAGCGCCTCACGAGGTCACACCTGCGCGTAAATAAGCGCGAAGGTCGCTAGCACGCGGCGGACTCCGTCGGTGACATGCCGTGACGACAGGGTCGCGCCCGAAATATTCTTGATGTCGCGGTCGAGTTGCAGCGCCGCCCCGGCGCGTTTGCCGACAAATTGCTGGCGCCATTTAAGGTTGCGTATCTCACCGCCGTACGTCTCGCGGTAATCGAGGATTTCGATCCCGCGCACCACGCCTGTCGGGTCGAGCGCGACTGCGTAGGTAATCAGCTCATGTTTACCGAGCACTTGATCCATGAACAGCCAGCCGAGACGCCCGCTTGGGCCGCGTGCTTCATAGGCACGCTGACTCGTCGTGCTGCCGGCCCGTGCCGCGCTCGCGATTGCCTTGCGCTGGGCGGCCGTCAACGTCAGCGACCGGTCGACAAACTCCGTCGCCGACGGGAATAGCTGCCTCTGCGCCTGTCCCAAGGTCAGATATTGGGTGGCGTACGCGGCCGTCGGCGCGCCCGCGGATAGCACGGCCACCGGCACCATCATCACCCAGGAGGGAAGGTTCGTGTTCATCTAGAAGTTATAGCCCAGCTTCAGCCGAATCTCGCGCTTTTCATAATCGGCAAGGTTGCGCGAACCGGAGCGCACCTTGGGACCCCCGTGAATTTGCGGCTGATAACTTAGAGTCGCCCACCATTTACGCGTCGCATAATGGATCGTGGGACCGGCGAAAAACGCATAGTCGGCGCGCTTGAACTCGTTCGGAAAATTCTCGTAGGCGGCGGTGTAGCGGCCCTCCGCGCCGAAGTGCAGGCCCGGCGCGACATTATAGGCGAGCCCGCTCGACAGCTCGAATTCAAGCTCCGATTCCCACTCGCCGCCGCCTTCATGCGCGAATTCCTGCTCGGCCGTGACGTTGCCGACCCAGATAAGCTTATCCTGCAAGAAGTTTTTCTGAAAAAGCAATTTCGTCTCGAGGCTGACCTGGTTTTCGCGCTTGCCCGACTTCTTGCCGTAGCGCGCAAAGCCGGGTTCGATATAAATCGCCACGCCGACGCCGTCCTTGTACGGGCTGGTGAAGGCATATTTGAACGATGCCTGCATCCCGTTCCAGGCAAAGTTGCGCTTCTCATCGTCGAGTTCTGGCACAAGCCCGTTGATGTGGTGCGAGATAAAATTCACATACACCGAGCTTTGCAAACGGTTCGAGAAGCCATGTTCAAGTTCGAACTTATAGTCCTGTGCGGCATAGCTTCCCACGCCCTTGCCACGTCGGTCGGTGGCCCACAGATAGGCCTCGGTTCCGCCTTTGGGGAGAGTCTCGCTGCCATAGCTGTAGGCAAAGATATTTTCGTCGGCATGAACTGGCGAAGCGAACCCCATGACTGCGGCTGGTAGTAAGGCGACGACATAGTTAGAGCGCTTCATTGAGCGACCCCTTCGAGTGGTTTGATAAAAACGGATCGTTAATGCGAATAGTTCTCATGTGCAAGTAAGGATTTGTCATGGCCATGCGAGGCCTGCCGCGGGAGCAAAGTTTCACTGATGGAGGCAGAGGAAAGGAGGGTCGAGCTGTAGGGGGCGATGAGCGCGATAACCCCTCACCCGATCAGTGCCGCGATCTGTGCCAACGCGATCTCCCTCACATCATCGACCCCGTCGCCCGTCGCCGCCGCGATCTCTTTCCCGACCAAGCTGTCGCCGATCGCCAGCAGGACCAGGCCGAGGATCACGCGGTCCATCGGGCGGGGGTCTCCCGCCGCGCGGAAATCGGCGAGGATGGCGGCGATGGTCTCCGTCACGGGGGCGAGCGCCTCGCGCTGGCGGGTAAGGGCGATCCAGCCGATCAGCTCGCCGACGCGATCGCGCGCGAAGCTGTCGAAGGTGGCATCGACGACGTCACGCGGGGTCGCCTCGCCGCGCCGGCGGCTGGCGATGGCGGCGGTGATCGAGGCCGACACGCGGCGCGCAATCTCCTCCGCCAGGGCGCGGTGGAGGCCGGCGGCGCTGCCGAAATGATGGAGCAGATTGGCGTGGGTGCGGCCGACGCGCTTGGCCACGGCCTTGAGCGTGATGGCGGCGGCGCCGTCCTCGATCAGCAGGCGGTGCGCGGCTTCGACGGCGGCGGCGCGGGCGTCTTCGGGGGAGAGGCGGCGGGGGGACATGGAGCCTCTTAGCGATTCCTCCCCTGCAAGGGGAGGGGGACCGCGCGAAGCGTGGTGGAGGGACGATCGGGCGGGGGTTTTATTCGTGTTGCGAGACCCGTCCTTCAGCCTGCGGCTGCCACCTCCCCGTGCCGGGGAGGAGCTATTGACATTATTGTCAGTAGTGGGCATCTTCGCAGCAACCTCATCAGGATGATCGCCATGAATGCGCCGACCCGGTTCGACAATGTTACCCCTGCCGACCTCAGCATCACGCCGCGCGACCGGCGGTTCGGGCGGGGCGAGGCGACGCCGCGGCTGTGGCATGGCGGACGGGTGGCCGACACCGCGATCTACAATGCGCTGTCGGCGACCTTCCCGATCGGCGAGGCATTCTTCGTCGAGAGCGTGCGGCAGTATCGCGATGGGGCGCCGGAGCCGCTGGTGAGTGAAATCCGCGCCTTTACCAAGCAGGAAGTGATCCACAGCCGCGAGCATCTGGCGTTCAACCGCCGGGCGGCGGATGCGGGCTATGATTTGAGCAAGCTGGAGGCGAAGGTCGCGGCGTGGCTGGTGCTGACGCGGGCACGGCCGCCGATCGTCAGCCTGGCGGCGACGATGGCGCTGGAGCATTTCACGGCAATCCTGGCACACGAGCTGCTGGCCGATCCGAGCCACCTCGCCGGGGCCGACGCGGCGACGGCGGCGCTGTGGAAGTGGCACGCGACCGAGGAGATCGAGCATAAGGGTGTCGCTTATGACACCTGGCTGCACGCGACCAAGACGTGGCCAAAGCGCAAACGGTGGGAGGTCAAGGCCAAGGTCATGCTGCTGGTAACGCGCAACTTCATCGTCGACCGGACGGCGGGGGCGATCGAGTTGATGCGGCAGGACGGGGTGACCGGGGTGCGGGCGTGGTCGGTGTTGTTGTGGACGATGTGGATGCGGCCGGGAATGATGCGCAAGATCTTCGCGGCGTGGGTTAAATTCTTCCTGCCCGGGTTCCATCCGTGGAACGAGGATGATCGCGCGTTGATCGCAAATTATGAGGGTCCGCCCGCGCTGGCCGGGGAGCGTGAGGCGCGAACGGACCCTCTGGCCGTCTGAGGCAGGACTTCCTCAGGCGGCGAGCGGCGCGGCGTCGGGGAGGACGTTCGCGCCAAGCTGAAGATTCATCAAGCGGGATGGGGCATCGCCGCCGCGCGCGCAGCTGTGGCGCGGAGCGAATAGGCCGGTGGCGGTGAAGCCGAGCTTCTCCAGCACCCGGCCCGAGGCGGGATTGTCAATAAAGTGCGAGGCGTCGAGCGCGCCCAGCTTGAGCGTGGTGGCGATATCGACCAGCGCGCGGCCGGCCTCGGTGGCATAGCCCCGACCCCAGTGCGCGCGGGCGATCCAATAACCGAGCTCGACCCGGCCCGACGCGCGGCGGGCAAGGCCGCAGGCGCCGACCAGGACGGGCGCGCCGTCAGTACGGGCGGTGATCAGGAACGACGGCAGCGCCG
>NZ_JANMWY010000145.1:0-8139 GCF_031380695.1 Sphingomonas sp.
CGGTGCGATCACCATGACCGCATCGGCCCGGCGGCGCGGTTCGACATGCTGTTCGATGATGGCCAGTATCGCCTGTTGCCGACGCCCGAAGTCCGCGAAGACCCGCTCAAGTTCAAGGACAGCAAGCGCTACGTCGACCGGTTGAAGACCGCCCGCACCGCGACCGGCGAGCGCGATGCCTTGATTACCGCGCGCGGCCCCATTGGCGGCCATGACGCGATCGTCGGGGTGCAGGATTTCGCCTTCATGGGCGGATCGATGGGCATCGCCGTCGGCGCCGCGATCGTCGCCGGGATCAAGGCCGCGATCGACGCGAGACTGTCCTATGTCCTGTTCACCGCCGCGGGCGGCGCGCGGATGCAGGAAGGGATATTGAGCCTGATGCAGATGCCGCGCACTACCGTCGCGCTGGCGACCCTGCGCGAGGCCGGACTGCCTTACATCGTCGTGCTGACCGACCCGACGACGGGCGGTGTGACGGCGAGCTACGCGATGCTCGGCGACGTCCAGCTGGCCGAACCCGGCGCGCTGATCGGGTTCGCCGGGCAGCGGGTGATCGAACAGACCATCCGCGAGAAATTGCCCGAAGGGTTCCAGCGGGCGGAATATCTGCTGGCGCACGGGATGCTCGACATGGTCGTGGCGCGTGGCGCGCTGACCGCGCGGCTGGCGGCGCTGCTGGGCTATCTCGCGCCGGAGAAGGCGGCCGCGTGATGGCCGACGGAGCACGGTCGGAGGACCCGGCCGTCCAGCACCAGCTCACCCGTCTCGCTGCCCTGTCCCTCGGCGGCGACCGGCTCGGGCTGGAACGCGTCACCGTCCTGCTCGGCCGCCTCGGCGACCCGCAGGACGCGCTTCCGCCGGTGCTCCATGTCGCCGGAACCAACGGCAAGGGCTCGACCTGCGCCTTCCTCCGCGCCGGGCTGGAAGCAGCGGGCCTCACCGCGCACGTCTTCACCAGCCCGCACCTCGTCCGCTACAACGAGCGCATCCGCCTAGGCGGCAGGTTGATCGACGACGTACACCTTGCCGCGCTCCTCGGTGAAGTACTCGACATCGGCGCCGACCTCGAACCGAGCTTTTTCGAAGCCACCACCGCCGCCGCCTTCCTCGCTTTCTCCCGCACTCCGGCTGACGCGCTGGTACTCGAGGTCGGCCTCGGCGGCCGGCTCGACGCGACCAATGTCGTCGCCCGCCCGGCGGCGTGCGGCATAGCCAGCGTCGGAATCGACCATCAGAGCTGGCTCGGCGATACGCTGGGTGAAATCGCGCGCGAGAAGGCCGGTATCGCCCGGCTCGGCGTGCCTTTCATCGCCTTGGCCCAGCCGTCTGAAGCCCTCGCCGCGATCGAGGCCATGACCGCCGAACGCGGAGCGCCGCTCCTGCTCGAAGGCCGCGACTGGACGCTGGACGAGAGCCTGCGCCCCACTCTCCCCGGCGCGCACCAGGTCCGCAACGCCAACCTCGCGTGGCAGATGCTGAGCGCAGCTGCCCTGCCCGTCACTGTTGACCAGTATCGCACCGGCCTCGCTACCGCCTACTGGCCAGCCCGCCTTCAGCCCCTCGCCGACGGCCCGCTGACCGTGGGCCGCGACATAGTGGTCGACGGCGCCCACAACGCAGACGCCGCCCGCGCTCTCGCTGCCCATCTGGCGTACGACCCGCGCCATCTGATCCTCGGCATGCTCGCCAACAAGGACGCCCCCGCGATCGTCCGGACACTCCGGCCCCACGCGCTGAGCCTGACGTTCGTTCCCATTCCCGCTCACGATAGCCACTCCCCTGTCGCGCTGGCCAACCGCTTCGGCGGACGTGCGTCGGCGTCACTGCTGGATGCCCTCGACGGCCTCCCCTCGCCGATCCTTATCGCGGGGTCGCTATACCTTGCGGGGGAAGCGTTGCGGGCAAATCTCGAGTTTCCCGACTGATCCGCCGCGCCACCGCGCTCGACCGGATCCACTCCAAACTGACGAACAGCGATGAAAGGAAGCCGAACGCTGCGGTCCAGCGGAACACGGTGGCATAGCCCAAAGTGTCGAACAACTCACCCGCCACCCCGCGCAGTAGGGACCCGACGAGAAACGTCAGCGACCCCAGCAGGGCATATTGGACCGCCGTGAACTTCTTCGACACGATCGACGAGAGGTAGGCGACGAACGCCGTCAGGGCCAAGCCGACCGAGATATTTTCATAGCTGATCGCCATCAGCAGCCGCATCATCCGGTCATCCGATCCGAACCATCCGGCCAGCGCGCTCAGCCCGATCGCGTGCCCGACCATGTCCAGATGAACTCCGCCCTCGGCCAGGTCGGCATAGACCAGATTGCCGAACGGCGGCAGGATTGCGCCGAGCAGGACCGTAGGAAACCGCCCGATCCGCGCGAACAGATAGCCGGCCAGGCTGATCCCGATCATCGTCATGAAAATGCCGAACACCTTTGACGCGAACGCCACCTCGTCCTTCGAATAATGAAGGAAATCGAGGTAGAAGGGGAAGGCGAAACTCGACCAGATATTATAGCAAAGCGCATAGGTCAGGATGAATCCCATCACGATCAACACGCCCCACCCCAGCCGCTCCGACAGCTCGGCCAGCGGCGAGACCAGCGCGCCGTACATGTGATTGGCCGCCGTGCGACCGGCACCATGATCGGTGTCGGGCGTCGCCATGACGCTGCGCCCATGTGCCTTGAGCCAGTTGACACTCGCCGCGATGACTAGCGGCACGATCACCGTCGCAACGATGATCCACGGACCGTAATATTTAGTGAAGTCGGCCACCGACGGCGGCTTGGCCCCCGGCGCGACGAGCAGCATCGACGCCATGAAGTGCCCAATCGTGATGATCGCCCATGCCCAGCAGACGCACACGATCGCGAGCGCGATCAGGCGGGTTCGTGGCGCAACCTCGCCCGCCTGGCTCAGCGCCTCGTTCATCGCGCCCTTGGGCGGGCGGGCGGTGTCGGGCGCGCTGAACGTGACAAGGATGACCACCGCGATCAGCGCCGCCATCAGCAGGTAGACCAGGCTCCAACTCATCCGCGCTGCCAGCACTAGCGCCACCGCCCCGCCGACGATCGAGGCGGTGCGATAGCCGAACTGATAGATGGCCGAAAGCAGCTCGACCGGCGCCGCCTCATCGGCGACGTCGATCCGCCACGCATCGACCGCGACATCCTGCGTCGCCGAGGCGAAAGCGGCGATCACCGCGAAGATCGCAAACCAGCCGATGTTCGCCACCGGATCGGTCAGCGCCAGCATCACGAACGCCACGACCAGCACCGTCTGACACAGCATGATCCAGCTCTTACGTCGCCCAAACCGGTTGAGTCCGGGAATTTCCAGCCGGTCGACCAGCGGTGACCAAAGGAATTTGAACGCATAGGTCAGTCCGATCCACGACAGCACGCCGATCGTCGCCAAGTTGATCTTCACATCGCCGAGCCAGGCGTTGAGTGTTCCGATCAACAGCGCATAGGGTAGGCCAGACGAGAACCCGAACCCCAGCATCGACCCCGCCTTGCGATTGCCCAGCGCCAGGCGCAGCAGCTTGAGTCCCTTGGGGCGGGGGGTGGGCGCGGTCGCCATTCGAAACTCCGGTTTGTTAGCGGGCGACTTTAGCCGCCGCAGCGGTGGTGGCTAGTGCGGACGTTCTCCCTGCCCCTCCTTCGCGCGCCCGCAGGTTTGACGAAGCCAGCCGTCGACCCTCGCCGCGTTGCAGCATGCAACCCGCTTGCGTCGCGGTCATTGCGGGTCCAGATTCTTAACATGGATATGGTTTCCCTTACGTCTCGCCCGAGTTCCGGCCAACGTGCTCTTGCCGATTCGCTGGCGCGCGGCGATGCGGCGATGGGCAGCGGCATCGCCCACGTTGCCGCCGCAACTTATACCAATCCGCACCGTTTCGAACGCGAGCAGGAGCTTATCTTCTCTCGCGCACCCCTCCTGCTCGGTCCGTCCGCGCTGCTTCCGCACGTCAACCAGGCGGTGGTCCATGACGGCTATGGCGTCCCGCTGATCATCAGCCGTGACGGCGACGGCCATGTCCATGTCCTCGCCAACGTCTGCCGCCATCGCGGCACGCGGCTGCTCGATAGCGAAGGCCCGGTCCCTGCGACGCGCATCGTGTGCCCCTATCACGCCTGGGCCTATCGCGCCGACGGCACGCTCGCTTCGCTGCCGCGTGCCGAATGCTTCCCCGGGCTCGACAAGGCCAAGCACGGCCTGGTCGAATTTCCGTCGCTCGAGGCCGGCGGGTTGATCTGGTTCGCGCGCGATCCGCATCCTGATTTCGCCGACGCCGCCGCGCTCGCCCCCGATCTCGACGCATTCGGCCTCGCTGGGCTCCACCTCTACAAGCGCCGCACCCACGACGTCGCCGCCAACTGGAAGCTGGTCATCGACGCCTTCCTCGAAAGCTATCATGTCCAGCGGCTCCACGCCGCGACCATCGCCAGCTTCTTCGCCGACGGCATCACCGTCGCCGACGAGATCGGCATTCACCAGCGCGCCGCCGTTGGCCGCTCCGATTATCTGTCCGAGATCGACCGCGACGACTGGACCGCATTACGCCGCGCGGTAACCTACACCTATCAACTGTTCCCGTCGGCGGTGGTGATCGTCAGCCCCGACTATATCAACCTCCTGATCGCCATGCCGCAGGGCGTCGGCCACACGCTGGTCGAAGACGTCATGCTGATCGCCGAGGAGCCGCAGACCAACGAGGCCGAGGCGCATTGGCAAAAAAGTTGGGACCTGCTCGACGGCGGTACCTTTGGCGCAGAGGATTTCGGCGCCGCAGCATTGGGCCAACGCGGACTCGACAGCGGGCTGATCGACCAGATCACGCTTGGCACGCTCGAAGACGGCATCGCCAACTTCCACCGCAAGATCGACGCCGCGCTACGCTAGCGAGGTTGGCCGCTATTCCTTCGTCACTGCGAACAACTCCAGCCCCTTGGGCAACTTTGGCGTCTTGCCCAGGAGATGCGCCTCGACCGCCAGGATAGCCTCCTTCAACACCTTGTCGGTATAAGGCTTCGTCAGGCAACCGATGGCGACGTCGCGCGCGTCGTCCGGACAGCGCCCGGTCACCAGCAGTACGGGCACCCCGCGCTCCTTTGCCAGCCGCGCCAGATCGACGCCGCTGCGCTCCCCATTGAGCTTGACGTCGGACAGGATCAGGTCGACTCCGCTCCCATCGAGCGCTAGGGCATCGAGCGTGGCCAGCGCGTCGCGCACCTTGTCGCATGTCGCCACCACTTCGTAACCGGCGGCTTCGATCAGCACCTCGTTGTCGAATGCCGTCAGCGGTTCATCTTCGACGACGAGGACGCGCTTGACGATTTGCTTGCGCTTGCTGAACAGCACGCCAATTCCCGTTGAAGGAGTGAAGATGACGTCGCCGCAACGAACGAAAACTGGTTCGGTGCCGCGCCGCGAACGCGGCGGCGCAAAAGAGGCGCGCGGACCCCAGGGACCACGCGGACCCAAGCCCGGTCCGGCCCGCGACGACGGCCCCCAGCGCATCGCCAAACTGCTCGCCCGCGCCGGCATCGCCTCGCGCCGCAATGTCGAGCGGATGATCGCCGACGGTCGGGTCGCCCTCAACGGCGACGTCCTCACCACCCCTGCGACGATCCTCACCGACCTCGCCGGCGTGACCGTCGACGGCAAGCCGGTGGCCAAGCCGGAAGCAGCCCGCCTGTTCCGCTATTACAAGCCGCCATCGACGCTGACCGCTGAGCGTGATCCCAAGGGTCGCCCGACGATCTACGACCGGCTGCCGCCTGGCCTGCCGCGCCTGATCCCGGTCGGCCGCCTCGACTTCATGACCGAGGGGTTGCTCCTGCTGACCAACGACGGCGAGCTGAAGCGCCAGCTCGAGCTTCCCTCGACCGGCGTCGTCCGCCGCTACCGCGCCCGCGCGTTCGGCGAGGTCACCCAGCAGCAGCTGGAGGATCTGTCCGAAGGCGTCGAGATCGAGGGTATTCGCTATGGCTCGATCGACGCCAACCTCGAACGTCGCACCGGCCGTAACTGCTGGATCGAAATGGCGCTGGCGGAAGGCAAGAACCGCGAGGTCCGCCGCGTCCTCGCCTATCTCGGGCTGCAGGTGTCGCGCCTGATCCGCACCGATTATGGCCCGCTGACGCTCGAAGGGCTCGATACCGGCGACGTCGCCGAGGTCCCGCGCGAGGCCTTGTTCGTGTTCCGCAAATCGCTGCGCGGCGGGCGCAAGCCGGTCGGCGAATGAGGATCATCGCTGGCGAATGGCGCGGCCGGCCGATCGTCGCGCCGCCGGGCGACGCCACCCGCCCCACCGCCGATCGTACACGCGAGACGCTCTTCTCGATGCTCGTCAGCCGCCTCGGCAGTTTCGAGGACCTGCGCGTCGCCGACCTGTTCGCCGGCTGCGGCGCACTCGGGCTCGAGGCGCTGTCGCGCGGCGCGGCGCATGTCAGCTTCATCGAGAACGACATGGCGGCGGTCAAGGCGATCCAGGCCAATCTGGCGAAGCTCGGCGCCACCGCCCGCGCCGAAGTCCGCCTCGCCTCGGCGCTCAAGCTTCCGCCCGCCGCGCCGTTCGACCTGATCCTCGCCGACCCGCCCTATTCGCCCAAGGCGTCGATCGCGGTCATCGCCAGTATCACACGCGCCAACTGGCTCGCAGATGGCGGCTGGCTGGCGATCGAAACCCAGCGCAAGCAGGCGGTGACGGTACCCGATCACCTAACCCTCGATGCCGAACGCGACACCGGTCCGGCGCGGATCACGCTGCTGAGAGGCTAGCTCTTTTTCGCCGCTGACTTGGCGCCAAGATTCCCGACTTCCTTGAGGATTCGCGCGCCGATGGCCGCCGCCGCCGCTTTGCCCGCCGCCTTGACCGCCTTGCGCGATCCGTCGCCGGAGGCCGCGCCATTCTTGGCCTTCGCGCCATGATCGGCAATCGCCGCCACCGCTGCCATCGCGCCGATCGCGAGCAGATCGCTGATCAGCGGGTGATCGGCCAGCTTCGCCAGCGTCTCGACGCCATGATCGATCTCGACCTTGATCTTGCTCTTCTTCTTCGTCCCGCCCTTGGCTTTGCCGTCGGCCTTCTTGGCCTTCTTCGTTGAAGTCTTCGCCATCGCGTCTCTCCTAAATCTCGATCTTCCGCATGTCGGCGTCGGGGAACGGAATCGCAAGGGCACAGGCCGCCTCGCGCTCGTGCCGCAGCCACTCGAGCGCATCGACCGGGCGCAGCATCACCGGCATTGCCTTGGGATGCACCGCGCCGACCATGGCATTGGGCGCGCACGTCAGGAACGCCATGTACGGCCCGTCGCTTCCATCCTTGGCCCCTGGCCGCCACAGCCCGGCGAAGGCGAACAGCGGGTCGGCACCCTCGTTAAGGCCGAACCAGTGTTTTACCTTGCGATTCGTTACCGGGTCGGCCTCCGCACTCCATTCGCAGAAGCGTGTGACCGGCACGATGCAGCGCCGCTCGAGATTGCCAAGCGCCGACCTCCAAAACGGGCTGTCCAGATTACGGACATTGGTCACCGGCCGCCCCTTCGCCGCCGACGGCCCGGGAAAGCCCCACACCATCGCGTCGAGCCTCAGCCCATCCCCGCTCGCGCGCAGGACCGGCGCCGATTGCCCCGGATAAATCTCGTCGAAGGGCGGCAGGTTGTCGCGATCCCCGTCGAACGCACCGAACACCGCCTTAAGCTCATCGACGCTTGCGGTCATCGTGTAGAGATTGCACATCCCGTCACTGTTGCGTCCCGTTCGATCCGGCGCAACCATTCTTGCTCTTAGAGAGCGTCTGGAGTAAGGGCGCAGCCGTCCTTCGGACGAAGATCGTCCGGGGAAGCCCGTCTTTTGGCGAGCGTCGAGGGTCCGGAAGGCATTGCCCCGGGGTCGCGGCGCTGTTCAGCGCAGGCTTTCCCGAGCCTCTTCGTCCAAGGATGTCGCGTCGGCATGGGGTCGTCGCGGCGGACAGGGTTTCACCAAAGTCCGCTCGACGGAAGCCGACCATGTTGGTCCGGCCAGCGGCCGAAACGCTTTTTGAAAGAACAACCACTTCATGGCCACAACGGCATTTCCAACCCGCGACGATTTCGCCGCGCTCCTCAATGAATCGCTTGGCGGCGA
>NZ_JANMWY010000177.1:0-2888 GCF_031380695.1 Sphingomonas sp.
GGGACTGACGTTAACGCGATTAACAGACTGGTCGCCTAGAGGCCATGTGACCAGGAGATAGTCCCATGAAATTCGTATCGATGAAATCGCGCGGCGGCGACTATCTGGTGGTGGTCGGCAACGTCGCCTGGCTGCGCACGCACGAAAATGGCCAGACCCAGGTCGGCATCGTCGGCAGCACCCCGATCCTGGTCGCCGGCACCATCGAAGAAACCGCAGCCGCCATCCTGGCGGGCTGAGCCGAGCGGGCGTCGAAAATACTACGTCCGTTCAGCGCGATCGTTCAATCAGGCAAAGCGTCGAAAATAGCGCGCGTCGCGCCCGCGTCGGCACTGACCGACGTCGCCGCGCGGGACGGCGAGGTGCAGCCGAACGCGACGGCGACCAGGAAGATGCGGAACTTAAGAGCGCGGCTGTTGACCATGGCGCGAGAATGCGCCGCGTGCGTTAACGAATGGCTATCGCTTCATCCGGATCGGAGCGGTCCCGCGCGCTATTTCTTCGCGGGCGGCCTGGGCGCAGCCTTTACCGCCGACGCGGCGAGGCTTTGGCCCAGCGACTGGAACGCCAGCCGGCGCTGCTGCATGGTCCGCGCGCAAGCGGTCATCGCCGGTCCGGCGCTGGCGGCACTCATCGACTTGCCCTGATCGAGGATCGCCCGGCGCAGCGCGTCGCCCGAAAGCCGCGCATCGACTCGCCCGAAATAATAGATCGACGCGACCTCGGCGACCTTCTGGCGGCCCGTGTCCTTCTCGCTACGCGCGAAGACGTTGCTGAGCAGCATGCAGCGGACGTCATTGTCGACTTTCTGGGCCAGGGCCGGTGAGACGAGGGCCACAGCAAGCGCGGCGACGGTGACGAGACGAATGTTCATGGCCGGCTCCCTTAATGAGCAGCGTCGGTGCGTTCGATACCCGAGGCGGCGAGCTGTGCGTCGATGGCGTCGGTCAGCCGCTTCAGGCCGGCCTCGTCCTTCGCTTCGGCGCGGGCGACGAGGACATCCTGGGTATTGGACGCGCGCAGCAGCCACCAGCCGTCGCCGGTCTTGACGCGCACGCCGTCGGTCTTGTCGACGCTGGCGCCGTCGGCGGCGAGACGCGCGCCGACTTCGTCGATGACCGCAAACTTGCGCGTCTCGTCGACCTGAAAGCGCAGTTCGGGGGTTGCGACCGAGATTGGCATCTCGCTTTTCAACTGGGTCAGCGACTTGCCGCTGTCGGTCACGGCGCGGATCAGGCGGACGGCGGCGTAGAGCGCGTCGTCGAAGCCGTACCACTCATGCTTGAAGAAGATATGGCCTGACATCTCGCCCGCCAGGGGCGCCCCGGTTTCCTTCATCTTCGCCTTGATCAGGCTGTGCCCGGTATTCCACATCAGCGGCTTGCCGCCGAGCTCGGCGATGCGGTCGAACAGCGTCTGGCTGGCCTTGACGTCGGCGATGATGGTCGACCCCGGCAGCGCCGTGAGCACCGGCCCGGCGAGGATCATGACAATCTGGTCGCCCCAGATCACCCGGCCCATGCTGTCGACCGCGCCGATACGGTCGGCGTCACCGTCGAAGGCGATGCCGAAGTCGAGGCCCTTGTCGGCAACGAGTTTCTTGAGGTCGGCAAGGTTGGCCTCGACCGTCGGGTCGGGGTGGTGGTTGGGGAAATTGCCGTCCACGTCGGTGTAGAGCAGGTGATGCTCGCCCGGAAGCTTCTTGACCAATTTTTCCAGCACCGGACCACCGGCACCATTGCCCGCGTCCCAGCCGATGCGATACGCGCCGCCGTCGAAACCGTGGATGAGGCGGTCGACATAGGCATCCTCGATGTCGGTATCGCTGACGTTGCCCTGACCTTGCGACCAGTCGCCGTCGCGGGCGCGCTTGCCCAGCGCCTGGATCTCCGCGCCGAATACCGAGCGGCCCTTCAGCAGCATCTTGAAGCCGTTATAGTCGGCCGGGTTGTGGCTGCCGGTGACCTGAATCCCGCCGTCGACCGGCAGGGTCGCCGCAGCAAAATAGAGCATCGGGCTCGGCCCCATGCCGATCCGAACGACGTCGAGGCCGCCCGCCGTCAGCCCTTCGATCAGCGCCGCCGCCAGCTCGGGCGAGTGAGTCCGCCCGTCGCGGCCGACGGCGACCGTCTTCGCGCCTTCGGACACCGCCAGTGCGGCATAGCTGCGGCCGAGCGCACGGGCATCGGCCGGAAACAGCGTCTGGCCGACGACGCCGCGGACATCATATTCGCGCAGGATGGTCGGGTTGAACTCGTGACTCATGAACAATGCCCCGTGTGGATGGTCAGGCGACAGCGGCCACCGGCTGCAGTTTTTCATCGGCCGCCGGAATAGCCAAACCCGCGATCATCTCGCGCAGTTCCTGCCGGGCGGCGATATGCGCCATGCCGACGTCGCCGAGCAGGGCGAGGTCGAGCAGGGTCAGGCCCTTGGGGAACAGCTCGCGATAAATCACCCGCTCGCCGAGGCCGGGGATGACGCGGAAGCCGACCCGCCGCGCCAGCTCGTCCATCGCCGCGCCGACGCGATGGAGGTTGTGCGACTGAATATGCTGCAGGCGATTGCGCAGGACGACCCAGTCAACGGCCTTGCCGGTGTCCTTGGCGCGCTGCGTCCGGCTGTTCCAGATCAGCTCGGCATAAAAGCTGGGCTTGGTGATCTTGAACGTGTCGGGGTGGACCTGGCCGATCAGGTCGAGATCGACGAAGCTGTCGTTCATCGGTGTGACCAGCGTGTCGGCCTTGAGGATCGCGGCGCGGGCGACCGGATCGTCGCGGCCGGGCGTGTCGATGACGAGCACGTCGCACTGCCCGGACAGACGGTCGATCGCGGCATCGAGGCCCTCGACGCTCTGGTCGTCGAGCACTTCATAGACTGCCTGGGGA
>NZ_JANMWY010000192.1:0-7779 GCF_031380695.1 Sphingomonas sp.
TGCTTGGGTTCCGACGGATCGGCGGGCCGCGAACCAATGACGCAGTTCGCGCGCCTTCCCAGCTGATGTGGCTCAACGTCGCTGAAATCCGCCGAAACATCAACCAGCTGGCAGGCGAGATCGGCGACCAGGCGCGTTCTCTCTATCCCTATTTCTTCTCGGCCAAGGAAGAGCAAGGAATTTATGGCCGCCTCGCCGGCTTGGCCAGAGATCGCACTCCTGTAAGTGCCAACTGTCTCAATGTCATCGTTGCTGCAGATACCAGCGATAGATGGACCGCCGTAGCCGGCGGCAGGGCAGAGCAAATGTGACATGATTGGCTGGAACTGGATCGGGAGCAGCCCTTCGGCTGCTTACTCCGCCTCAATGTGATTTCGCCTCATTTTCGCTATAAAGAAGCACGATGACGCCACCAGCGCGGTCGGCAGCGAATACCGTCAGCGCAACGATGCGGGGGTAAGGATATGCGATATCGGGTTTGGCGAGCGGGGGTGGTGTCGGTGTTTATCGGCTTGGCGGCTGCGAGCGTTGCTAATGGCCAGTCTCTTTCCAACGCCATCAACGGTGCGATGAACCGGACGTCCACTTTGCTTCAGCAGCCGGCCGGTGCCGTGCCTTTGCCGTCAAGGAGCGAGAGCAAGCAGCGCAAGACTAGCGCCAGCGCGAAGGCCCACACCTCGACACCCGCCACCGTTCGTTCGGCCGGGCATCGTGTCCCGGTGGACCGAAATTCACTAGCGGCTGTCCCGACGACGACGCACAGCCTGTCGAACGGGGTGGTGTTGCAGGTGACGGGCGAGCTTGTGCCTGAGGCCAAGGCGACCTGCACCGACCCCTGCAGGTGAACCGGCTCCACCGGATGCCGGGTCGGCTGCGGGAAGCCAGCTGACGACCGACCGGCATCGACCGATTGAATGCGCTTCTTGATGTGGCTTACCGCTTTCGCTGCAATGACGAGAGGGTTTGGCGGCCCGTCCGGGAACAAGGCTTGCATTCAGGGGCTATGCATCTGATGTCGCATAGCGGTCGTAACTCCTCCGCCTTCCGAAAGATGTTTCGCTGACCGCTTCCCTATTGTCACTCGCCACCGCCGTGCCGCCCTTCCCGATCAGCCAGGCGGAGGCGAAGGCAACCGGGCGCGCGCTGTTCGCCGGGCGCAAGGCGCTGTTCGATCGACTGTCCGGCGTGTTCGACAATGCCGGGATCGACGAGCGCCAGCTGGTCGCGCCGCTGGAATGGTATGGCGAAAACCATGGCTGGGGCGAGCGCAATCGCACCTATCTCGCCGCCGCCGACACGCTGTTCCTGGATGCCGCGCGCGGCGCGATCGAGCGGGCGGGGATGCGGGCGGAGGATATCGACGGGGTCGTGACCGTTTCGACCACCGGCATCGCGACGCCGAGCCTGGATGCACGCAACGCGGTTGCGCTGGGGCTAAGGCGCGACGTGCGGCGAGTGCCGATGTTCGGGCTGGGCTGTGCCGGCGGGGTCAACGGGCTGGCGACGGCGGCGAAGCTGGCGGTGGCCGATCCGGGGTCGAACTGGCTGTTCGTGACGGTCGAGACTTGTTCGATCTCGATCCGGCTTGATAGCGACGATCCGGCGGCGATTGTCGCGACTGCGCTGTTCGGCGACGGGTCGGCGGCGGCGGTGCTGTCAACCGAGGGTACAGCGCTGGCGCAGGTCGAGGGATCGGGTGAACGGCTGTGGCCGGGCACGCTGGAAATCATGGGCTGGCGGGTCGAGGATCCGGGGTTGGCGGTGGTGTTCGACCGCGCGATCCCGCCGTTCCTGGAGAATAATCTGCGCGCGGGGCTCGACGCGATCCTCGACGGGCTGGGGCTGAGCTTCGCCGACATCGACCGGCTGTGCAGCCATCCTGGCGGTGCCAAGGTGCTGACCGCGATGGAGAGCGCGCTGGGATTGCAGACCGGGACGCTCGACCTGGAGCGGGCGGTGCTGCGCGACCATGGCAATATGAGCGCGCCGACGGTGCTGTTCGTGCTCGAGCAGTTGCTTGGGCGCGGGCTGCCGAGCCGGACGCTGATGACCGCGCTCGGGCCGGGGTTCACGCTGGCGGCGCTGTCCCTGCGGCGACCATGATGCCGCCGATCTGGCCGGGGGTTGCCATCCTGGGGTTCGTGACGTTGCAGCGGCTGAGCGAATTGCCGAGGGCGGCGGCGAATACGAAGCGGCTGCTGGCGGCGGGCGGGCATGAGGTGGCGCCGGGCCATTATCCGCTGATCGTTGCGGTCCATGCCTCGTGGCTGGCGACGCTATGGTGGCTGGCGCCGGGGCGGGCGTTGCATTGGCCGTTCCTCACTCTGTTCGTGCTATTGCAAGCGGGGCGCATGTGGACGCTGCGCACCCTTGGCGAGCGGTGGACGACGCGGATCATCGTCGTACCCGGGGAGACGATGATTGCGCGCGGGCCGTACCGGTACGTCAGCCATCCCAATTATGTCGTGGTCATCGGCGAGATCGCGGTGTTGCCGCTGATATTCGGGCTGTGGGGCGTGGCGGCGGTGTTTTCGGTCCTGAATGCGGCGGTGCTGGTGGTGAGGGTGCGGGCCGAGGAGCGGGCCTTGCGGGGAGCAGCGCGCTAAACCCGTCCGTTGCGCTTGCGCCCTTCCCGCGATCGGCCTATATCATGCGTACTCCTCGACATCGCCGGATGCTGAGGCTGGGCTCTTCGGGGCCCGGCGGCGAGCAGCTTTTGACTTTCAACACGGACACCGCCTTGGCCGATATCCCTGCCATCACCGCCCTCATCGAACCCGAAGCGAATGCGCTCGGGCTGGAGCTGGTGCGGGTGATCATGATCGGCGGGACGTCGGACCCGACGTTGCAGGTGATGGCCGAGCGGCCCGACACGCGCCAGCTCGACCTGGGCGATTGCGAAGCATTGTCGCGGCGCATTTCCGAAGTCATCGATGCGGAAGAAGCCGCCGGCCGCGATCCGGTCGAAGGGGCGTATCGGCTGGAAGTCTCGTCGCCCGGGATCGACCGCCCGCTGACCCGCCGTTCGGACTATGCCGACTGGGCCGGACATGAGGCGCGGGTCAAGTTCGTCGAACCGCAAGACGGCGCCAAGCAGATCAGCGGGATCATCGACGGGATCGACGGCGAGACCATCAGCCTGTCCTCGGCCAGGGGAACGCGCGCGTTCACGTTCGACACCATCGCCTCGGCCAAGCTGCTGCTGACCGACAAGCTCATCAAATCCACCGCGCCGCTCAGCACCGAGGGCGCCGACTCGATCAAGACGGAGAGTTAATATGGCCACCGCTGCCCCCGCGATCGCATCCGCCAACAAGGCTGAGCTGATCGCCATCGCCGATTCGGTCGCGAAGGAGAAATTGATCGACCGCGCCATCGTCATCGAGGCGATGGAAGACGCGATCCAGCGCGCCGCCCGCGCCCGTTACGGCGCCGAGAACGACATTCGCGCCAAGCTCGACCCGACGACCGGCGACCTTCGCCTGTGGCGCGTCGTCGAGGTGGTCGAGGAAGTCGACGATTATTTCAAGCAGGTCGACCTGAAGGGCGCGCAGAAGCTGCAGAAGGACGCGACGGTCGGCGACTTCATCGTCGATCCGCTGCCCCCGATCGAGTTCGGCCGCATCGCCGCGCAGGCCGCCAAGCAGGTCATCTTCCAGAAGGTTCGCGACGCCGAACGCGAGCGCCAGTATGAGGAATTCAAGGAGCGCGGCGGCGAACTCATCACCGGCGTCGTCAAGCGGGTCGAGTTCGGCCATGTCGTGGTGGACCTGGGCCGGGCCGAGGGCGTCATTCGCCGCGACCAGCAGATCCCGCGCGAAATGGTTCGCGTCGGCGACCGCATCCGCTCGCTGATCCTGCGCGTCGCCCGTGAAGCGCGCGGGCCGCAAATCTTCTTGTCGCGCGCCCACCCCGACTTCATGAAGAAGCTGTTCGCGCAGGAAGTCCCCGAGATTTACGACGGGATCATCGAGATCAAGGCGGCCGCTCGTGACCCCGGCAGCCGCGCCAAGATCGGCGTCATCAGCTATGACAGCAGCATCGACCCGGTCGGCGCCTGCGTCGGCATGAAGGGCAGCCGCGTGCAGGCGGTTGTCCAGGAAATGCAGGGCGAGAAGATCGACATCATCCCGTGGAGCGAGGACACCGCGACCTTCGTCGTCAACGCGCTGCAGCCGGCGACGGTCGCGCGCGTCGTGATCGACGAGGAAGAAAACCGGATCGAAGTCGTCGTGCCCGACGATCAGCTGAGCCTGGCGATCGGCCGGCGCGGGCAGAACGTCCGCCTGGCGTCGCAGCTGACCAATTCGCAGATCGATATCCTGACCGAGGCCGACGCCAGCGAGAAGCGCCAGCGCGAGTTCGTCGAGCGTTCGACCATGTTCCAGGAGGAACTCGACGTCGACGAAACGCTCGCCCAGCTGCTGGTCGCCGAGGGCTTCACCAGCATGGAGGAAGTCGCCTACGTCGAGAGTGACGAAATCGCCTCGATCGAGGGGCTCGACGACGAGATCGCCGGCGAGTTGCAGAACCGTGCGGCCGAAGCGCTCGAGCGGCGCGAGGCGGCATCGCGCGAGAAGCGCCGCGAGCTGGGCGTCGAGGATCCGCTCGCCGAGCTGCCGCACATGACCGAAGCGATGCTGGTCGTGCTGGGCAAAGCCAACATCCGCACGCTCGACGACCTCGCCGACCTGGCGACCGACGAGCTGATCCAGAAGAAGCGCCAGGAACCGCGCCGCCGCGCCGAGACTGCGGTCAAGCGGCCCGAGGACAAGGGCGGTATCCTGGCCGACTTCAACCTGACCGAAGAGCAGGGCAACGAAATCATCATGGCTGCGCGTGCCCACTGGTTCGAGGATGATGACGCCGCTGCCGCCGCTGCTCCTGCTGGGGAGGACGCGGTTGCGGAACAAGCAGAATGACCCGCTAGGTCTCACCACCATTGCCGATCGTCCCGAGCACAAGCGAGGGACAGGTTCCCCGCGCGATGAAAGTCCCTCGACGTCGCTCGGGTTAAACGGGAAAGTTGCGCCTACCCAGGTTCGCAGCTGCGTCCTCACCCGCGCCACCGGCACCCGCGACAGCCTGATCCGCCTCGCGCTCGGCCCCGACGGCAGCGTTGCGCCCGATGTCGGGGCGCGGGCACCGGGGCGCGGCGCGTGGATCGGGGTCGGGCGCGTGGCGCTCGATGCGGCCAACGCCAAGGGCAAGCTCAAGGGCGCGCTGGCGCGGGCGTTCAAGTCGAACGAACTGACCATCCCGGCCGATCTGGGCCAGCGGATTACCGATGCCCTGCGCCAGGCGACACTTGACCGGCTCGGGCTTGAAGCGCGCGGCGGCACATTGCTGTCGGGCTCCGACAAGATCGAATCCGCCGCCCGATCGGGCCAGGTCCACCTCCTGCTCCACGCCGCCGACGCCAGCGAGGACGGCAACCGCAAGCTCGACGCGGCATGGCGGGTCGGCGGGTCGGAACAGCGCGGCCATCAGCGAGGGGTGGTTTTCCCTGAAGACCGCCCCATCTTGTCGATGGCGCTGGGCCGCGAAAATGTGGTACATGTCGCCCTGACAGATCCTGCCGCTGCCGCTCGCGTGTCCCGCGCGATTGCCCGGTGGCGTGCTTTCATTGACCCCGACACCGGGCTAGAGGGCGGCGACGCTGCTCGCGCTTCCGGCTCGACGCTTAAGACCGAAGGACAAGAATGACCGACCAGACCGACAAGCCCAAGCTTGGTACCCGGCCTCCGCTGGGCCTGAAGCGCACGGTCGAGACCGGCAAGGTGAAGCAGAGCTTCAGCCACGGCCGGTCGAACACCGTCGTGGTCGAGGTCAAGAAGCGGCGCATCCTCGGTCGGCCGGGCGAGCCTCCTGCCGTCGTCGCCGAAGCGCCTGCGCCCGCACCGGTCGTTGCCCCCCCGGCGCCTGCTTCGCGTGCCGCGGCACCGGCTCCCGCTCAACGGCGTCCGGTCGACGACATCGGTGCGCGCCGGGAACTCCAGACGCAGCTGCTGCGCGAGGCCGATGAGTCGCGCATGGCGAGCCTGGAGGAAGCGCGTCGCCGCGATGATCGCGCCAAGACCGAGCAGACCGAAGACGAGAAGCGCCGCGCAGATGATAATCGCAAGGCCGACGACGTCGCTAACGCCGACGCCGAGCGCGCCGCCGCCGAAGCACCCATTTCTCCGGCCGAGGGCCCGACGTCCGACGCCGCTCCACAGCGCGACGATGACGAGCGCCGCTTCAGCCGCCCCGCCGCCCCGGGCGCGGTCAAGCGTCCCGAGCCCGCCCGTCCCGCGCGTGGCCGGAGCGGCGACGACCGCCGCCATTCCGGCAAGCTGACCGTTACCCGCGCCCTGACCGGCGAAGATGACAACCGCACGCGCTCACTGGCCGCGCTGCGCCGTGCCCGCGAAAAGGAAAAGCGCGCCCATGCCTCGGCCGGTCCCTCGGCCAAGCAGTTCCGCGAAGTCCAGGTGCCCGAATCGATCACCGTCCAGGAGCTTGCCAACCGCATGGCCGAGCGCGGCGGCGACCTGATCAAGTCGCTGTTCAAGATGGGCGTTCCCTCGACTCAGTCCGACGTCATCGACCAGGACACGGCCGAGCTGCTGGTCACTGAATATGGCCACACCATCAAGCGCGTCAGCGAGAGCGATGTCGACATCGACAGCGCCGCCGATGTCGATGCGGATGCAACGCTGATCACGCGTTCGCCGGTCGTCACCATCATGGGCCATGTTGACCACGGCAAGACGTCACTGCTCGACGCGATCCGCGGCGCCAGCGTGCAGTCGGGCGAGGCCGGCGGCATCACCCAGCATATCGGCGCCTATCAGGTCACGCTGCCCGACCAGTCGAAGATTACTTTCCTCGACACGCCGGGCCATGAGGCGTTCACGGAGATGCGCCAGCGCGGCGCCAACGTCACCGATATCGTCATCCTGGTAGTGGCGGCCGACGATGGGCTGCGTCCGCAGACGATCGAAGCAATCAACCATACCAAGGCGGCCGGCGTGCCGATGATCGTGGCGATCAACAAGATCGACAAGCCTGAGGCCAAGGCACAAAAAGTGCGCGAAGAGCTGCTCCAGCACGAGATCGTGGTCGAGGACATGGGCGGCGACGTGCAGGACGTCGAAGTCTCCGCGACCAAGAAGACCGGGCTCGACAAGCTGCTCGAGGCGATCCACCTCCAGGCCGAAATCCTCGAACTCAAGGCCAACCCCGACCGCGCCGCCGAAGCGACCGTGATCGAGGCCAAGCTCGACAAGGGCCGTGGCCCGCTGGCGACCGTGCTGGTCCAGCGCGGGACGCTCAAGGTCGGCGACGTGTTCGTGGCCGGCGCCGTCTCGGGCAAGGTCCGCGCGATGCACGACGACCAGGGCCGCCCGGTCAAGGAAGCGGGCCCTTCGGTTCCGGTCGAAGTGCTCGGCCTGGGCGCGGTGCCATCGGCCGGCGACCCGTTGACGGTGGTCGAGAATGAGGCGCGCGCGCGCGAAGTCGCCGCCTATCGCCAGGGCCTGCGCGACACCCAGCGCACCACCACCGCGCCGATCAGCGTCGAGAATATGTTCGCCGATCGCGCCTCGACCATGATCGAATTCCCGGTCGTGGTGAAGGCCGACGTGCAGGGCTCGGCTGAAGCGATCGTCAACGCCCTCAACCGCCTGTCGACCGACGAGATCAAGGTCCGCATCCTCAACAGCGGAGTCGGCGCGATTACCGAGAGCGACGTGACGCTGGCCTCGGCCTCGGGCGCGCCGATCATCGGCTTCAACG
>NZ_JANMWY010000193.1:0-6532 GCF_031380695.1 Sphingomonas sp.
CCTCCTCGATCCGCAGCAGCTGGTTATACTTCGCCGTGCGATCCGACCGCGCCAGGCTGCCGGTCTTGATCTGGCCGCAGTCGAGCGCGACGGCCAGGTCGGCGATGGTCGAATCCTCGGTCTCGCCCGACCGATGGGACATCACCGCAGTGTAACCCGACGACTGGGCGAGACGGACGGCGGCGATGGTCTCGGTCAGCGTGCCAATCTGGTTGACCTTGACCAGGATCGAATTGGCGATGCCGTCGTTGATCCCCTGTTCCAGCCGCTCGACATTGGTCACAAACAGATCGTCACCGACCAACTGCACCCGGTCGCCGATCTTGTCCGTCAGCGATTTCCACCCGACCATGTCGTCCTCGCCCATGCCGTCCTCGATCGACGCGATCGGGTAGGCGGCGGCCAGCTCGGCGAGATAGGCGGCCATTTCCTCTGGCGACAGCGTCCGTCCTTCACCGGTCATCGCATAAGCGCCGTCCTTGAAGAATTCGGTCGAGGCGCAGTCGAGCGCCAGCAGCACGTCCTTGCCGAGCGAATAACCCGCCTTGCCGACCGCTTCCGCGATCAGGTCCAACGCCGCCCGCGCCGAGGCGATGTTCGGCGCAAAGCCGCCCTCGTCGCCGACCGCGGTGCTCAGTCCCTTCGCGTGAAGCTCGCTCTTGAGCGCATGAAAAATCTCCGCCCCGCACCGCAATGCTTCGGCGAACGACGGTGCCCCCACCGGCATCACCATGAATTCCTGGAAATCGATCGGATTGTCGGCGTGCGCCCCGCCGTTGAGGATGTTCATCATCGGCACCGGCAACAGGCCCGCCCCGACTCCGCCGACATAGCGATACAGCGGCAGCCCGCGCGCATCCGCCGCCGCCCGCGCCGTGGCCAGGCTGACCCCCAGGATCGCGTTCGCCCCCACCCGCGCCTTATTCGGCGTCCCGTCGAGCTCGATCATCACCGCGTCGATCTCGGCCTGGTCCTCGGCTTCATAGCCGACGACCGCTTCGGCCAGCTCGCCGTTGACCGCCGCGACCGCGCTGTCGACGCCCTTGCCGCCCCAGCGGCTCTTGTCGCCGTCGCGCTTCTCGACCGCTTCATGCGCCCCGGTCGACGCCCCCGACGGCACCGCCGCGCGGCCCAGGCTGCCATCCTCCAGAAGTACGTCGACCTCCACCGTCGGGTTGCCCCGGCTGTCGAGGATCATGCGGGCGTGGATGTCGACGATGGCGGTCACTGGCACCTCTTGCGGATTTTCGTTACGCTGGTGCCCTATCGACCGGTCGCCCGCGCGACAAGTTTCGACGAACGGCGGAACGGTCTATTGCGGTGGCGTGTTTCTACCCCATCTCTCGAGTACCCCTATTGGAGAAGCGTATCATGGCCGACACGACCCTGCCGGAAGGCACCGACTCCATCGTCAGCGACGCCGAGATGGCCGGCACCGATCTCGCCAAGGCGATCGGTCCGACGCCCGACGCCCCCACCAGCGGCGGCGGCTTCAAGGAAGCGCTCAAGACAAGCAGCGACAAGCTGCGCGGCACGGCCAGCGACAAGGCGATGGGCTTCGTCAGCCAGGGTATCGAACGCTCGAGCGGCGCGCTCAGCAACGTCTCGGCGTTGGTCGGCGACACCGCATCCTCGCTCGATGAGCGGCTCGGCAATGAATATGGCGACTATGCCCGTTCCGCCGCGAGGGCGATCGACAAGGCCGCGACCAGCCTCGCCGGCAAGGACGCCGAGGAGCTGATCGGAGATGCGCGCGCCTTCGTGAAAAAGTCGCCTGGCATCGCGCTCGCCGGTGCCGCGATCCTCGGGTTCGCGTTGGTCCGCGTCGTCAAATCGGGTCTCGATGGCGACAGCCGCACGGACCGCAAGGGCTGATCGACCGGCCGGGGGCAAGGATGCTGCAACGCAACAATCCCCCGGCCGACGAGTCGGCCGACACGCTGGGCGGGCTGTTCGGTCGCGCCCGCGATCAGGCGGGCGACTGGCTCCGCGCCGAGGTCGCGCTCTACCGCACGATCGGGATCGAAAAGGCCACCGCGTGGAAACTGCCGATCGCCTTGCTGGCGACCGCGCTGTTTCTCGGTCACGCCGCGCTGCTGGAGCTGGTCGCGACTTTGTTCGTCGGTCTTGCCCAGTTGATGAATCCGGCGCTGGCGGGACTCATCACAGTCCTGATTCTTGGCGGCACCGCCGCGATCCTGGTTAAGGTCGCGCTCGCTCGGCTGAAGGACATGCCATGAGCGCGGCCGACATCCGCATCGCCGCGGCGCGCGGAGAGGTCGCCGCCCGCCGCGCCGACCTGTGGGCCACGATCGACGAGATCAAGGCCCGCCTCGCGCCCAAGGCCGTCGCGCATAACGCCTGGGAGGGTGCCAAGGACAAGACCGGCGAAGTTGCTGAATCGACCTTGGCAGCGGTCAAGGAGCGCCCGCTTCTGACCGCCGGAGTTGTTGCTGGTGCAGGCGCCCTGATCGCCCGCAAACCGCTGTTCGCCTTCGTCGCCCGCTTGTTTGAGGACCGCGAAGAATCTGCCCCCGTTTTTGCACGGAAGCGCGTGCCCGCACCCAAACCGAAAACCCCTCGCAAAACCACCCCCACAGTCAAGCGTATCAGGAGCAAATGACCATGGCCAAGCATGACCCCGCCCCTTCCGACCCGGCCTTCCGCGACCGCGCCGCCGCCACCCTCGCCGAATTCGGTGACAGTGCCACTGCCCAGGTCGCCGGCAACCCGCTGATCGCGCTCGTCGGCGGGATCGCCGTCGGCGCTGTCGTCGCTGCGCTCCTGCCCCAGACGACCCGCGAAAGCGACCTCCTCAAGCCCGCCGGCGACCGCCTCAACGAAGCCGGACGCACCGTCGCCGAAAAGGCGCGTGAGGCGAGCAAGGCCAAGGTCGACCAGCTCGCCGGATCATCCTTGCGCGAGTTGTTCAAAAGCTGAGGGCGACCTACCCCGTATCCCCTTAGTGGAGCGCAGCGCCGACGAGGGGCTCCCCGAGCGAGTGAGACTGTGCTAGCCCTGACCGTATGAGCAAGCTTCACCTCGTTTTCGGCGGCCGCGTCAAGGACCCGCAGGCGTTGGACTTCACCGACCTGTCGAAGATCGATTTCGTCGGCATGTTCGATAATTATGCCGACGCCGAGGACGCTTGGCGTGGCGCTGCCCAGCGTACCGTCGACGACGCCGAGATGCGTTACGTCGTCGTCCACCTTCACCGCCTGCTCGAGCCCGAAAACCCGCCGCAGCCTGGCTAAGCTACTTCCACCCGGCCTTCAGCGCCGCCTGCTCGCTCGCCTTATCGAATGGCTCGCCGGCGATCGCCTGGTCGATCAGCGCCATCAACTGGGGGTCCGGGCCGGCGGCCATGCGATAATGTCCGCCCTGCCTTTCCGCGCCCTGGAATAATCCGCGAATCTGCCACCTGCCGGCATCGCGGCACGCCAGCCCGCTGGCACCACCGTCGCTGAAACTACGACAAACATGCCCCGACCGATCGCGGAAGGTCAGCCCGATCCGCGCTCCCGCGTCCGCCGGCGCACTCGCCAGCTGCACGTCGAGTGCATTGCCCAGCGCCGCCGACGCGACCAGCTTGCCACCCTCCGACGCCACCGGCCCGGCTGGTGCCCGCAACTGGCCACCGACGACCAGTCCAATCGCCAACGACGCCGCCATCGCCGCGCCTTGTATCGCCCGAGACGGTCGGCCGAATCGCCGTTCCCTGGCCGTTGCGAAATCGATCACCTCGGCCCCGCGCCCGGCACGCGCGATCCGCTCCGGCACTGGCGCTGCGACGATCGGATCGAACGCCGCATGCAGTCGCGCGCCAAGCCGGCGATGCTGCACGGCCAGTGCCGCCAGCGCCGGATCGGCGGCGACCTTCGCCTCCATCCGCGCGGCCGCCTCGGGCGCCAGCTCGCCATCGAGCCATGCGTAGAATTCCGGCCCCTCTTCGATCGCAATCTCGTCGGTCATCTCATTCCTCACCTAACAAGGCCAACAAGGCCTGGCGTCCGCGCACCAGCCGGCTCGATACAGTGCCAATGGGAAGGTCGAGCAGTTCCGCCGCCTCGCGGTAGCCGAACCCTTCGACAAGGATCAGCGCGACCACTTCACGCTGCTCATCGGGCAAGCGCCCCATCGCGGCCATGACCCGTTGCAGGTCGATCGCCGCGTCGGTCCCGGCGCGTGGGTCGTGGCCAATCGTCTCGCCGGCTTCGGGCGGCATTTCGACCTTGGCCCGGCGCGTCCGCGCGCGCACCTCGTCGATCCACAGGTTGCGGGCGATGCGATAGACCCAGGAGTCGAGACGCGATCCGGATTGCCATTGCTGGCGCGAACGCAAGGCCCGCTCGACCGTCTGTGCGGCCAGATCGTCCGCGTCGGCTTCGTCGCGCGCCAACGCAAACGCAAAGCGCCGCAAGCGCGGCAGCAGCTCCGCCAACCCGGCGTCGAACTCGGAGGATGATGTCATTGCACCTCATGAGGATGAAACGACGGCCCCCGCTCGTTTCATCCCTGACAATCGATTAGGGAACAAAAAATGTCCAGCATCCGCCAGCGACTGTTTGCGTGCATCGTCACCACCGGGCTCGCCACTGGCGCGGTCGGCGCGCAACTGCTGCCATCGCTGCCCGCGGTCGGCGGTATCGGCCAGGCGGTCGGCGCGTTGCCGTCGCTTGGCGCGCCACTCGAACAGCTTCTATCGACCGCGCAGCAACAGACAGCGACCGCGCCGTCGCTTGATCGCATTGCCCTGCCCGACGCCATCGGCTCCCTTACGGCCGCCTCGCTCCTCGATCTGCGCCGCCTGCGGCTCGCTTTGCTGGTCTCGGCCCACAAGCGCGAACTCGAACAGGATGAGCGCGGTAACCCGGTCCGGCGCGGCGTGCTGGTCACTGTCGATCCCGACCCCGCTTCGCTCGCAGGCGCTATCGCCGACGGCTTCCGCGTCGAGCGGCGCGACACCAATGGCGATCTCGGCCTGACCACCGTCACCCTGGCCGTCCCCGGCAACATGAGGGTGCGCATGGCGCTCCGCCGCCTCCATCAGACCGCGCCGCGCCTGATCGCGGACTACGACCATGTCTATGAACCGTCGGGCGGCTCACTGCTGGCCAGCATCGCCGCGCTCGCTGCCGGGGGATCGGCCAGCGGCCCGGCCATCGCCATGATCGACGGTGGCGTCGCTTCCCATCCCAGCCTGGCCCGCGCCGCGATCGAGCAGCGCGCCTTTGCCGGCACCGCGAAAGCGACCGGCCACGGCACCGCTATTGCCTCGCTGCTGGTCGGCGAGCAGGGGCCATTTCGCGGCGCTGCAACGGGCGCGCGTCTGTATGTCGCCGACGTCTATGGCGGCAGCCCCGCCGCCGGATCGGCCAGTGCGATCGTCGCTGCGCTCGGCTGGGCGGCGTCGAAAAAGCCGGCGGCCATCAGTATCTCTCTGGTCGGCCCGGCCAACGCCCTGCTCGAACGCGCGACGCAGATCCTCGCCCGGCGCGGCATCCCTCTCGTCGCCGCGGTCGGCAACGATGGCCCGGCGGCCCCGGTACAATATCCCGCAGCCTACGCCGGCGTCCTCGCGATTACCGCCGTCGACCGCAACGACCGCGCCCTGCCCGAGGCGGGCCGCGCGGCGAAGCTCGACTATGCCGCCCCCGGCGCAGACATGGCTGCTGCCCTCCCCGGTAACGGCTATGCCCGCGTGCGCGGTACCAGCTTCGCCGCTCCACTCGTCGCCGCACGCATCGCCGAAGCCGGCATCGCCCACCTCGGTGCCGAAACGGCGCCTGGCCGCGGCAAGGTCGGTCGCGGCATCATCTGCCACCTGTGCCGGATTGATCCAAAAGTGGTCGGCGCAAAATAATTTTCGATCGGGATGAAGCGGCCAACCGCCATCGTTCTCCACAAGCAGGGCCGCAATGGCCTGTTTTGAAGGGAGTACTCAAATGACGAAATTCAACCTGGCGTTCACCGCCCTCGTCCTCGCGATCCCCGCCGTCCCCGCCCAGGCCCAGCTGCTCGGCGGCGTCGGTGGCGCGGTCGGCGGCATGGTCAATGGCGCTGTCGGCGGTTCCGGCTCGCTGACTGGGTCGCTTGGCAGCCTCGGCAATGTCAACGGCACGCTCGGCTCGGTGACCAACAGCGTCGCCGGCTCGGTTTCGGGCAGCGGCAGCGCCACCGCCAGCAAGTCGGTCGACACCCGCAGCGGCAGCGCCAGCGGCGACGTCGGCCTGGCCGGCACCGTCACCGGCGCAGCCTCGTCGATGACCAGCGCGACCGGCCTCGGCCAGGCGGCGAATCTCAGCAATTCGGCCTCGGGCAGCGCTTCGGGCAGCAAGAATGCCAGCGTCGGATTGCAGGGCATCGGCACCGACCAGGCTGGCAGCCTCGCCGGCCAGGCTGCCGGTAAGGCGCGCGGTTCGACCCAGGGCGCGGTGACGACGGCCCGCGGTCAGGCTCAGTCGATCCGCGGTCAGGCGACCGGCGCGGCGCGCGGCGCGGCGAAAACTGCTACCGACGCCGCCGGATCGGC
>NZ_JANMWY010000207.1:0-2925 GCF_031380695.1 Sphingomonas sp.
AGGCGCTCGTCGCGGCGAAGGCCGGGGCGAGCTTCATTTCGCCGTTCGTCGGACGCCTCGACGATGTCGGAGTCAGCGGCATGGACCTGATCGCGGACATTCGCATGATCTACGACAATTATGATTTCCCGACCGAAATCCTCGTCGCCAGCGTGCGCCACCCGATGCACATCGTCGAGGCGGCCAAGATCGGTGCCGACGTTGTCACCGCACCGACCAAGGTCATCATGCAATTGTTCAACCACCCGCAGACCGACCTCGGCATCGCGGCGTTCCTGAAGGACTGGCAAGCAACCGGGCAGGCGATCGGCTAAGCGCTTTTCACCAAGCTACTGGAAATTAACCAGGCCAGGCGTAAGCTGCGCGGGTGGCAACGGTGATTTCCTTCGAAGAACGGGCGGTGGCGAAGCTTCGCCAGCGGCTCGGCGCGGTCGAGGAAGCGAACCAGGATCTGATCGCCTTCGCCCGCGGCCATTCGGGCGCGGTCACGTCGATCCACGAAGCCGTGCTGGCGGCAATCGACGCCGATAGCTTCGAGGCGTTGATCCACGTCGTCACGCAGGAGTGGCCACTGATCCTCGGCCTCGATGCCGTGTCGGTCGCGCTGATCGTCGGCGACAAGGGCTTCCGCGCCGACGTCAACGGGGTGCAGGCGGTCGCGTCGCAGTGGATCGAACGGACGATGAGCGAGGTCGACGGCGTCACCTTGCGCAATGTCGGGCGCGGCCATCCGCTGTTCGGCCCGGCGTCCAGCCTGATCCGCTCCGAAGCGTTGATCCGGCTCGATGCCGACGCCCCCTTGCCGAGCGGCCTGCTGGTTCTCGGGCAGCGCAGTTCGCAAAATCTCGACACGCATCATGGTTCGGAACTGCTGCTGTTCCTCGGGCGCAGCATCACGTCTATGATGCGGCGGTGGTTGACCAGCTAGACCCCGAACCGAACCCGGCGCAGGCGCTCGCGGTGCGCTGGGCCAGCCACCTCGCCCACGACCGCCGCCGCTCCGTCCACACCGTCCGCGCCTATGTCGCCACCGCGCATCGCTTCATCGCGTTCCTCAGCCGCCATCGCGGTGAGCAGCTCGGCCGCTTCGCTTTGCTCTCCCTTTCGGCGGCCGACCTGCGTGCGTTTCTGGGCGATCGGCGGATGAGCGGGCTCGGCGCGGCGTCGGCGGCGCGCGAAATGTCGGCAGTGCGCGGGTTCCTCGCTTATGCCGCGCAGGAAGCGGGCAACACCCCGCAACTGCCCCGCACCCGCGCCCCGCGCCGCCCGCGCACATTGCCTCGTCCGGCCAGCCCCGACGATGCGCTCGCGCTGGCCCGCGACGCCGGCGATGCGAGCGCGGTCGAGTGGGTCGGACAGCGCGATCTGGCGATTCTGCTGCTGCTCTATGGGTCGGGTCTGCGCGTGTCGGAGGCGCTGTCGCTGACGGCGAGTGTATTGCCGCTCGGTGCGGCCCTGCGCGTGACCGGCAAGCGCGCCAAGACCCGCGTCGTGCCGATCCTGCCGATGGTCAGGGAAGCGATCGAGGCTTATGCCAAGGCCTGCCCATGGCCGCTCTTGAGCACCGGGCCGCTTTTCTTCGGGGAGCGGGGCGGACCGCTCAATCCCGATCTCGTGAGACGCGCCGTGCGCGGTGCCCGCCACCGCCTCGGCCTGCCAGACAGCGTCACGCCGCACGCGCTTCGCCACAGCTTCGCGACGCATCTGCTTGCGCGCGGCGCCGATCTTCGCTCGCTCCAGGAATTGCTCGGCCATGCCAGCCTGTCGTCGACGCAAATCTACACCGCCGTCGACGCGGCCCACCTGCTCGACACCTACCGCCACGCGCATCCGCGGGCTTGATTGCGGTTTGGGGAAGTTGCCGCCACGACGAGAGACCAGTGGGAATGCACTCGTCGCGACGGCCCAACCTCAAATGGGCAGAAAGCATTACTCGTCTCTTAAATAACCATATTGGCGGTTTTTAAAGGTCCGGCATCAAGTTGAATTCCTCCGCAGAATATATCCACAATGGATCAGTCGAACGATGCCACGACCTTCCGGCCCCGCCACAACCGGACTGCGTACAGCGCTAATATCGCAACGATCACGCCGTTCGCCACCGGCCCGATCACCCGGTCGATGTCATGATAACGCGCGCCCATCAGATAGCCCGCGCCGGCCAGCAATGCCGTCCACAGCGCGGTGCCGACGCTCGACGCGATCGTGAAGGTCAGGAACCGCATCTTCAGCAGCCCGGCCGGCACCGACACGATCGAACGCACGGTCGGCAGCAGCCGCCCGACCCCGACGATCAGCCACCCCCGCGTCCCGAACCAGCGCTCGGCACGGACGATTTCGTCCCATTCGATCGTCAGCCACCGGCCCCAGCGCAGGATGAACGGCTTCAGCCGGATGATGCCGAGCGCGCGGGCAGCGAGATACCAGACGATATTGCCGAGCATCGCCCCGGCCGTGCCGCTGGCGATGACCCAGCCCAGTGACAGCTTGCCTTTCGCCGCCGCCACCCCCGCGACCGGCATGATCACTTCCGACGGGATCGGCGGAAATAAGGTCTCGAGGAACATCAGGAAGGCGACGCCCAGATAGCCGGCCTGCTCGATCAGGCGGATGACCCAGTCGGACATCATTTACGCGCCTTTACGCTGGGCCAGGCGAACGTCGATCGCGTCCCAAATCATGGCAGCGGTGTCGGTGCCGTTGAATCGGTCGATCGCGACGATGCCCGTCGGCGAAGTGACATTGATTTCGGTCAGCCATTCGCCGCCGATCACGTCGATGCCGACGAAGATCAGCCCACGCCGCTTGAGCTCCGGCCCCATTGCCTCGCAGATTTCCTGCTCGCGAGAGGTCAGCTCGGCCTTCGCCGCCGTGCCGCCGACCGCCAGGTTCGAGCGGATTTCGCCTTCACCGGGAATGCGGTTG
>NZ_JANMWY010000240.1:0-3698 GCF_031380695.1 Sphingomonas sp.
CGGTCGAAGCCCGAGATCATCAATGCGAAGCGCAAGATCCGCGTCGCCAAGGGCAGCGGGACGACGGTGCAGGACGTCAACAAGCTGCTCAAGATGCACATGGACATGGCCGGCGCGATGAAGCGGCTCCGGAAGATGGGCGGCTTCGGCAAGCTGGCGGCGATGTTCGGCAAAGGCGGGCTGGAAGGCGCGCTCGGCGGGCTGGCACCGGGCGGCGGTCAGGGCCTGCCCGGGCTGCCGGGCGGCGCGGGGCAGTTCAACCTGCCGCCAGGCTTTAACAAATTCTCGAAGAAATAACTCTAATTCACTGATCAATATGAGGAACATATTATGGCAGTTGCAATTCGTCTCGCTCGCGGTGGCTCCAAGAAGCGCCCTTATTATCGGCTCGTGGTAGCGGATAGCCGCAACGCGCGTGACGGCCGCTTCATCGAGAAGGTCGGCACCTACAACCCGCTGCTCGCCAAGGATAATCCCGAGCGGGTCAAGCTGGATGCCGAGCGTATCACCCACTGGCTGTCGGTCGGCGCGCAGCCGTCGGACCGCGTGCTGCGCTTCCTCGATGCCGCCGGCATCAAGGAGCGTCCGGCGCGCAGCAACCCCAACAAGGGCAAGCCGGGCGAGAAGGCCGTCGAGCGCGCCGAGGAGCGCGTGACCAAGGCGGCGGCGGCCGAAGAGGCGGCGGCTGCGGCCGCTGCTGCCCCGGCACCCGAGCCTGAGCCCGAGCCGGTTGCCGAAGAGGCTCCGGTCGAGGAAATCGTGGCCGAAGCGTCGGTCGCCGAGGTGCCGGTCGCCGAGGACGTGGTCGCCGAGGAAGCCGCGGCTGAAGCGCCGGTCGCTGAGGAAGCTGCCGCTGACGCCCCGGTCGTTGAGGAAGCGCCGGCCGCTGCGGACGCGAATGTTGCGACACCCGACAGCGATGCTGGCGACGTCGCCGATGAAGTGACCGGCGAAAGCGCCCAGGTGCCGGCCGAAGGTGCTGCTGACGAGGCTCCGGCCAAGGAAGCTGCCGCCGAAGACGCGACCGCCGAAAAGGCCTGAACGTCATGACGTCCCCCGCGACAGGCGAGCGGCGCGTAGCGCTGGCCGCCGTCGCAGGGGCGCATGGCATCAATGGCGAGGTGCGGCTCAAACTGTTCGCCGACAGCCTCGCCAATCTGACCAAGGGCGCGCGTCTGTTCGTAGGCGGTGAACAGCGGACGCTCGTCGCGATCAAGCCAGCCGACAAGTCACCGATCGCGCGGTTCGAGGGGGTCGCCGACCGCTCCGCCGCCGAGGCGCTGCGGGGATCGCTGGTCGAGATCGATCGTGATGTGCTGCCGCCGCTCGAGGACGGCGAATATTATCACGCCGACCTCATCGGGATGGCGTGCTTCGATGAGACCGGCGCGGCGCACGGCCGGGTGGTCGGGGTCGAGAATTTCGGCGCGGGCGACCTGCTCGAAATCGAGCGCGACGACGGCAAGCGCGCGCTGATCCCATTCCGCGACCCGATCGCGACCATGGACGATGGGCGCATCCTGCTCGACCCGGATTTTCTGGCTTAGCGGTACATCGGCTTGCGCGTCGCCAGATCGTTCCGGATCGTGACCGCCGCGACCCCGCCTTCGCCCATCGCGTGGCTGATCTGGTCGAGGCCGAGCACGACATCCCCAGCGGCGTAGAAGCCGGGCACGCTGGTCCGCTGGTGGCTGTCCACGGTGACGCAGGCGTCGCCGGACAGGTCGACGCCGATCATCTGCGCGAGCTGGACATGGGTGTCGGATCCGAGCGCCGGATAGACGCTGTCAAAGCTGTGATGGCCCTCGGCGGTGTCGACGACGATACAATCTTCGTGCGCCGCGACCGCTTCCGCCGGTCCATCGACGGTGACGATGCCCGCTTCCTCGAGCCGGGCGCGATCCTCATCGGAAACATCCAATGCGGCATGCGGCGCGATAAGCGTGACGTCGGCGGTGAAACTGCGCAGGAAGATCGCCTCGTTGACGCCGCCCGTGCCCGATCCGATCACGCCGACCTTCTTGTCGGTCACTTCATAGCCGTCGCACACCGGGCAATAGCGGATCAGTCCGCGCGCCATCGCGTCGTCGTGAAGCTCCTCGTCCATCGGCGGGCGGCGATTGGTGACCCCGGTGGCGAGCAGCACGGAGCGGGCGCGGACGGTGCCGCCGCCGTGCAAGGCGACGAAGTGGTCGCCTTCGCGATCGAGCCTGCCGACCCGGCCAGTCTCGATCTTCGCGCCATATTTTCGCGCTTGCTCGCGCATCCGGTCGAGCAACTCGATGCCGCTGATGCCGCCGGGAAAGCCGGCGTGATTATGGGTGCAAGGGATCCACTTGGCCCGGCTCTTGCCCTCGTCGACCACGACGATGTCGAGGTGGAAGCGGGCGAGATAGATGGCAGCGGTCAGCCCGGCCGGGCCGCCGCCGATGATCAGGCAGTCGATGGGTTTGTCCATGAGGGCTGTAGCGCACCGGTTCGGATGATGTTCCTCACCCATCAACACCAGTCTCCGCTATTATGTTAGACGGAGGAAACAGTGAGCTATTGTCGTTGGTCGGACGGTGATCTGTATGCGTATCGCGCGACGGACGAGTATTGCATTCACGTGGCCGCTCGTTGCGTCGCTGACGGAGTTAAGGACTATTACACCGAGGCCACCGCTGCGGCATTGCTCGGTCGCATTCTGTGGCTGGGGAGCAAGGGGTGTGATTATCCTTGGGATGCGCTTCGCTATCTGAAGGAAGATATCATTGAGGAGATCGAGGCCAGTGAAAGGTTTCGTCGCGAGGTAAACGAGCCAAGCCATAAAATTTGAAAAGGTTTATCGCGACGCGAACGCCGAATGTAGTAGCTCACCCTTTTTGGCGACGCATCCCGAGCTTTCGGCCGCGTTCGGCATTTGCTAGACAACACTTATGTTTCCCTTTCCCATCGGTTTTGTCGAATTCGCGATTGTCGGAGTTATGGGAGTGTTGGCGTTCGCAGTTGCATGGCTGCTCGGGCGATTCTCTCGATGGACGAAGCGTCGGGTCCTGATAGCGTCGTCCCTTCCCATTCCCGGCATCCTGGCATCATTGAGCATAGCAATTTTTTTCCACGCCGCATCTTCGTCGCGGGATTCATGCGGGGTTGATGCCTGCGCAATGGCAATGGCTGCTGCCATCACAGGTCTCTTTATTGCAGTCATTACCTTTGCTTTCTGCCTTCTCCTCGCGTCTTTTGGATTTTGGTACGCTCGCACGTGACCTTCGCCGCCACGGTCCTCACGCTCTACCCGGAGATGTTCCCCGGTCCACTCGGCGCATCCCTTGCCGGCAAGGCGCTGGGCAATGCCTGGACCCTCGACACCCGTAACATCCGCGACTTCGCGACCGACAAGCATCGCAGCGTCGACGACACGCCGGCCGGGGGCGGGGCGGGGATGGTGCTGAAGGCCGACATCCTTGCCGCCGCGCTCGACAGCGTCTCAGATGGCCGCCCGATGCTCGCCATGACCCCCCGCGGCGCACCCCTGACCCAGGCTCGCGTCCGCACCCTCGCCGCCGGTAGTGGAGCGATCATCCTGTGCGGGCGGTTCGAGGGTTTCGACGAGCGGATCTTCGAGGCGCGCGCCCTCGAACCGGTATCGATCGGCGACTATGTCCTGTCGGGCGGCGAACTTGGCGCGATGGTGCTGCTCGACGCTTGCGTTCGAC
>NZ_JANMWY010000250.1:0-20936 GCF_031380695.1 Sphingomonas sp.
GCTCACAGGCCGGCCCTCTCGATCAATGCCCGCGTCGACGGGTCGAATTTCGCGCGCTCGGCCGGATCGTCGATCGCCTTGGCCATCTGCTTGCCGAGCTCGACGCCATATTGGTCGAACGGGTTGATGCCGAGCAGCACGGCGTTGGCAAAGGTGCGATGCTCGTAAAAGGCGAGCAGCGCGCCGAGCGTGCGCGGGTCGAGCCGGTCGAGCAGGATGGTCGAGGAGGGCCGGTTGCCGGGGTAAGCGCGCGCGCCGTCGTCGCTGGCCTTGCCGGTCATCAGCGCCGCGCCCTGCGCAAAGGCGTTGAGCAGCAACTGACGGTGGTGGGTATCGTCGAGCCCGTCCTCCTGCTCGATGCAGGTGACGAACTCAACCGGGACGGTAACCTTGCCCTGGTGGAGCAGCTGGAACACCGCATGTTGCGCGTCGGTGCCGACCCCGCCCCAGGTGACTGGCGCGGTCATTCCTGAGACTGGCGCGCCGTCGGCGGTGACTGACTTGCCGTTCGATTCCATCTCCAGCTGCTGGAGATAGGAGGGCAACAACCGCAGCCGCTCGTCATAGGCGAACGTAGCGCGCGTTTGACAGCCAAGTACATGCGTTGCGGTAAGGTCGGCGAAGGCCGCCATCAGCGGCGCATTCGCGCGCGGGGCGGAGAAGCGGAAGTGACGGTCGATCTCGGCCGCGCCTTCGAGCAATTCCTCGAACGCCGGCCAGCCCAGTGCCAGCGCGATCGAGAAGCCGACCGTCGACCATAAGGAATAGCGCCCGCCGACCCCCTCGCCGAACGGCAGGATGCGGGTCTGGTCGATGCCATATTCGACCGCCATATCGGGCGCGGCGGTGATCGCGATGACCCGTCCGAACGGGTCCTCGACCCCGGCCTCCACGAGCCAGCCGAGCGCGGCGGACAGGTTGGTCAGCGTCTCGATCGTGGTGAAGGTCTTCGACACGGCGGCGATGATCGTGGTCGCGGGGTCGAGTCCGGCGACCGCATCCTCGAACGCCTGCCCGTCGATGTTCGACAGGATGCGCACGTCGTAACGCGCGCCGTCGCGACCGAGGGCGTCGATCACCAGGTCGGGACCGAGCGCCGACCCGCCGATGCCGATGTGGAGCACGCCGGTGACGTCACCGAACGCCTCCGCCTCGATCGCATCGACCAGCGCGCGCATCCGTGCGTGGCCGGTGGCGGCCAGCGCGTTGGCCTCGGTGTCACCCGATCCGCGCTCGGCGACATGAGCGGCGGGGCGGCCTTCGCTCGGATTGACGATGCCGCCGGTGAACAGCGCCTCGCGCGCGGCAGTGAAGTTGCGCGCCTCCGCAAGCGCCTCGAACTTGCCGAGCAGCGCTTCGTCGAGCGGGGTCTTCGACCAGTCGAAATACATTCCGCCCAAGGTCAGCGACAGGCGCGACAGGCGCTCCGGATCGTCGGCGAACAGCCGGGCGAGCGGCTGCAGGTCATGACCCGCGATCGGGCCCCATGAAGGATTCGTCATGCCCCGCGCTCTATGCCGCGCCGCAGCCGAATGCCATCCCCGCTTGACCTCGCCGCGCCCGCCCGCAAGATCGCGGCAATGGCTGCCCTCACCCTCGAAGCCGCCCGGCGAAAACAGCGCGGGACGACGCTCGGCTTTCTGGCGAAGCTGGCGCTGCTGGCGTGGGTGCTGCGCTGCCTGATCGTCGAGCCATTCTTCATCCCGTCCGGGTCGATGCTGCCCAATATGGCGATCGGCGATTATCTGTTCGTCGCCAAATGGCCCTATGGCTATTCCAAATACAGCTTCATCGGCCATTTTCCGCCGTTTGCCGGACGCCTGCTAGAACACACGCCGGAACGCGGTGACGTGGTCGTGTTCAAGCCGCCGGGCAACGAGGGGGTGAGCTTCGTCAAGCGGGTCATCGGCCTGCCCGGCGACCGCGTCGAAGTGCGCGGCGGGGTGCTGATCCTCAACGGCGTCGCAGTGCCCAAGGTGCCGATCGGCGACTATGCCATGCATGTTTCGGGGAATAGCCCGTGCCGCACGGTCGGGGGTCTTGCGCCCCGGATCGTGGCGGCGCCCGGCGGGGGGCAGTCGTGCCTTTATCGCGCGTATCGCGAGACGCTGCCGGGCGGCCGAAGCTATGTCGTGCTCGATCAATATGATGCGCCGTTGGCCGATCATTTCTGGCCGGTGACCGTCCCCGCCGACACCATGTTCATGATGGGCGACAATCGCGACGACAGCGAGGACAGCCGCTTCGGTATCGCCGAGGGCGGGGTCGGTTTCGTGCCGATCGACCACCTTGTCGGGCGGGCGTCCGTCGCCTTCTGGTCGACCGACGGCAGCGCATCCTATGTCAGGCCATGGACCTGGTTCACCGCGCTGCGCGCGTCGCGGCTGGGCACGCGCTACTGATGGACGCGGGCGCCGAATTCGTTGCCGCGCTAATCGGTGTAGCACCGCGCGATGCCGCCTTGTTCCAGCGGGCGATGACTCACGGCAGCGTCGCCGGAAGCAATATTGGCGGGGAGACCTATGAGCGGCTCGAGTTCCTCGGTGACCGGGTGCTCGGCCTGAGCATCGCCGGCTGGCTCTACGAGCGCTTCCCGAACGAACCCGAGGGCAAATTGTCACGCCGTTACAATGTTCTGGTCGCGCGCGAGACGTGCGGCGCGATCGGCCGCGCGATTGGCCTGCCGGCGCATATCCGCATCGGCAAGCAGGCGCGCGAGGATCGCGCCAACATGAGCGACAACATCATCGGCGACGTCGTCGAAGCGCTGCTCGGCGCGCTCTATCTCGACCAGGGGGCGGCGGCGGCGGATGCGTTCGTGCGGCGGCATTGGGCGGCCTATCTCGATGGCCAGCAGGGCGCACCGGTCCATCCCAAGTCGGGCCTGCAGGAGGTCGCGGCGGCGCGCAACCTTGGCACTCCGCTGTACGAACTGATCGCCCGCAGTGGCGCCCACCATGCGCCGACCTTCCGGGTCAAGGTCAGCGTCACGCGCGGCGGTGAGGCCGAGGCCGAGGGATCGAGCAAGCAGGAAGCGGAAACGGCCGCGGCGGCGGCGCTGCTGGAGCGGTTGAAGTAGAGTCATCGAGGTTGTTCCCCCGCCCGGTTCCCCGTACCGCAGACGCAATGACCCCATCCCCCCAAAAATGCGGCCTCGTCGCGGTCCTCGGTGCACCCAATGCGGGCAAGTCGACGCTGGTCAATGCGCTGGTCGGCGAGAAGGTCGCGATCGTCAGCCCCAAGGCGCAGACCACCCGCGCCCGGTTGATGGGCATCGCCATCGACGGCGACGTGCAGCTGCTGCTGGTCGACACGCCTGGCATCTTCGAGCCGCATCGCCGCCTCGACCGGGCGATGGTCGCGGCGGCGTGGGAGGGCGCGGAGAGCGCCGACCGCCTGCTGCTAGTGGTCGATGCCGCCGCTAAGGTCGGGCCGCGGGTCGAGAATGTCCTGGCCGGGATCGAGGGCCGGCCCGAACCGCTGATCCTAGTGCTCAACAAGGTCGACCTCGCCAAGAAGGACCTGCTCCTGATCCTGGCGCAGGACCTGTCGAACCGCCTGAAGCCCGAGGCGGTGTTCATGATCGCCGCGTCGACCGGCGACGGGGTCGCGGACCTCAAGCGCTATCTCGCCGCCGCGATGCCCGAGGGGCCGTGGCATTTCCCCGCCGACCAGCTGAGCGATTCGACCGACCGCATGGCCGCCGCCGAGATCACCCGCGAACAGCTCTACCTCCAGCTTCACGCCGAACTGCCCTACTCAAGCGCGATCGAGACCGAGAAGTGGGAGGACCGCAAGGACGGGTCGACCGTCATCCACCAGCAAATCCTCGTCGAACGCGACAGCCAGCGCGCGATCGTGCTGGGCAAGGGCGGCGCGCAGCTCAAGAAGATCGGCCAAGCTTCGCGGGAGGCGATCAGCGACCACATCGGGCGCAAGGTGCATTTGTTCCTGCACGTGAAGGTTAATCCGAAGTGGGACGAGGACCGTGGACTCTACAAGGACATCGGGTTGGAGTGGTCAGAGTAGCTCCGCGACCCATTGCGGTACTTCGACCCCCGCCTTCCCGATCCGCACTTCGTCGAACATCACGCTGCCCAGGCTCGGCGCGAGGTTGATCTCGACCGTGTGCGCGCCGCAATATTTGGCGGTCTGGACATAGCCCGCCGCCGGATAGACCGCGCCCGACGTGCCGATCGAAACGAACAGGTCGGCGCTGCGCAGCGCGGTTTCAATCCGGTCCATGTCGTACGGCATTTCGCCGAACCAGACGATATCGGGGCGGACATGGCCGACGGTCGAGCAGGCAGGGCAAATATTTCCGTTCGTGTCGAGCGAAGTCGAGACATCGCTCGCGTGACAGGTCTCTCGACTTCGCTCGGGACGAACGGAGTTTAGTGACATCGCCCCCGCCCACGTAAACCGCTCCCCACACGCCAAACACCAGCCGCTCAGCAATTTACCATGCATATGCACCAGCCGTTTCGCCCCGGCCCGTTCGTGCAGATCGTCGACATTCTGCGTGACGATCAGCAATTCCCCCGGCCACTCCGCATCCAGTCGCGCCAGCGCGTCATGCGCCGCATTGGGCACCACCTCGTCCAGCCGCGCCCGCCGCGCGTCGTAGAAGGCGTGGACCAGCGCCGGATTGCGCGCGAACCCCTCGGGCGTCGCGACCTCTTCCACGCGGTGCCCCTCCCACAGCCCGTCGACCGCGCGAAACGTCGCGACGCCGCTCTCGGCCGAGATGCCGGCACCGGTCAGGATGACGATGTTGCGAATGTCCTGCACGGGGACAGGCTTGGCGCGGCGGCTCGACTTCGGCTAGCCCCTTTCACAAGGGCCTGCCGGGGGGACGCATGACCGAGCCGACAACCAAGACTCGCGGATTGCCGCTCGACGCCTTCGTCATCGGCCTGTTCGCGACGCTGATCCCCTTCCTGTTCGCCAGCTCGCCGAAGATTTTTGCTGACGGCGACGTCAGCTGGCATGTCGCGTCGGGGCGCTGGATCCTGGATCATGGCGCGGTCCCCTCGACCGATCCCTTTTCGTTCAGCGTGCCGGGCCGGGCGTGGGTGCCGCAGGAGTGGCTGGCCGACGTCCTGTCGGCGCAGGTGATGCATGCGTTCGGCAATGCGGGGCTGGCGATGCTGGTCGCGGTCGCGTTGGCACTGCTGTTCCTGATCGTCGGGCTGGAGGTGCGCCGCTGGGCGAGCCCGGTCCAGACGGCGGTCACGCTGCTGCTGCTGTCGGTGCTGCTGATGCCGTTCACCTTGGCGCGCCCGCATGTCTATGCCTGGCCGATCCTGGCCGGGTGGATCGTGCTGCTGCTTCGGATTCGCGAGGCGCACAAGTCGCCGCCATGGTGGATGGTGCCGATCATGGTGGTTTGGGCCAATTTCCACGCGAGCTATGCGATCGGGCTCGCATTTGCCGCGTTCTTCGGGCTCGAGGCGCTGCTCGAGGAGCCCGACAAAAGGCGCGTGCTGATCCACTGGGGCCTGTTCGGTGCGGCGCTGCTCGGCGCGGTGCTGCTGACACCGCACGGGGCCGAGGGCCTGCTCTATCCGTTCGCGGTGATGCAGATGACCAGCCTGCCACTGATCGGCGAGTGGCGGCCGAGCAGCATCGGCCCGACCCCCTTCTTCGGCCTGACGCTGCTGGCGATGCTGGCAGCGCTGATGTGGCGCGGGACGCGGGTTTCGCCCTTACGCCTGATGCTGCTGCTCGGTCTGCTGGCGCTGGCGCTCAAGCAGATGCGTCAGCAGCCGGTGTGGGGCATCGGCAGCGCGCTGCTGCTCGCCGCGCCGATCGCGGCGTCGTTCGGCATGAGCGGCGAGCGCGAGCGTTTCTGGCATCAGTCAGGGGTCAAACGCAGCGGACCCGCCTCGGCTGTCCTCGCGCTAGTGATCGGGGCGATGGCGCTGGCGCGAGCGATGCTGCCGATCGAGCGACCGCAATCGCCGACCGAGCCGACCGCCGCCATCGCCCATGTCCCGCCAGCCCTTCGCCGCCAGCCGGTGCTGAACGACTACAGCTTCGGCGGGCCGATGATCGCCGCCGGAATTCGCCCGTTCATCGACGGTCGTGCCGACATGTATGGCGATAACTTCGCTAAGGAATTCTACGCCGTCAACGGCGGCGATCCCGCCGCACTGGCGCGCCTGACGAAGCGCTATCGCTTCGCCTGGGCGATGACGAGCGCGACCAATGTCGAGCTGCTGCGCCTGCTCGATCGCACGCCCGGGTGGCGGCGAATCTATGTCGACAAAGTCGCCGTGATCCATGTCCGCGACGCCGGGATCGGGCTATCCGTGCCGCCACTGGCGCCATCGAACGGGCGATAGTTGACGCGCTATGTGTTGACATCAGTGTCAGCAGGCCCGACCGTTGCGCTATGTCCGCAATCCCCTATCATCACCCAATCGGCATCCTGCCCGACGACATCGACCACATGGGTCATGTCAACAACAGCGTCTATCTGAAGTGGGTGCAGGAAGCAGTCGTGCGCTATTGGGAAAGTCTGGCCCCGCCCGAGGCGGTCGCGCGGCACCTGTGGGTCGCGCTGAGCCACGAGATCAAATATCGTCGCCCGGCGTTCCTCGACGACCTGGTCGTGGCCGACGTCATCGCCGAGAAGGTCGAAGGCGCGCGCGCCGCCTTCACGACGATGATCATGCGCGGCGAGGAAGTCATCGCCGAAGTGCGGAGTAACTGGTGCTGCCTCGATTCGGTGTCGAAGCGCCCGGCGCGGCTGGCGCGGGAGATCGTGGCCCGATTTTTGCCTTCAGCCTAACGCGCTTCTGCCGCTGGCGTGACGCGTTGGCGCGGGTTAGACTTGCGACATGACGACCCCCGGCCTCATCCGCGTCGGCATCGGCGGCTGGACTTATAAGCCGTGGCGCGGGCTTTTCTATCCTGACGGGCTGGCCCACCGCCGCGAGCTGGAGTTCGCCGCCCGCGCGGTCGGCGCGATCGAAATCAACGCGACCTTTTATGGCCGCCAGAGCCCGAAGAGCTGGCAGGCATGGGGCGAGTCGGTCCCCGACGGCTTCCAGTTTGCGATCAAGGGCTCGCGCTATTGCGTGACCCGGCCGAAGCTGGCCGACGCCGGCGAGGGGATCGGGCAGTTTCTCGGGCAGGGACTGCGCGCGCTGGACGAGAAGCTCGGCCCGATCCTGTGGATGCTGGCGGCACGGCGGCAATATGATCGCGAGGACATCGCGGCGTTCCTCGCCCTCCTGCCAACCCGGCTCGATGGGCTGCCCCTGCGCCATGCCATCGAACCGCGCCACGAAAGCTTCCGCGACGACGGGTTCTTCGATCTGTGCCGCGCGCATGACGTCGCGATCGTGTTCGGCGACGATGATGAATATCCACGCATCGACGCCGGCACCGCCAGCTTCGGCTATGCCCGGCTGCAGCGAATGCGGGCGGAGGTGGCGACCGGCTATGACGCAGCGGCGCTCGACGAGTTTGCGGCCAAAGCTCACAGCTGGTCGCAGGCTGGCCGCGACACCTATGTCTTCCTGATCAACGGCGCAAAGCTTCGCGCCCCGGCGGCAGCGCTCGCATTGAAGCAACGACTTTGACGATCGAGCCTTGTAACCTTGGTTAATCAATAGTTGCCGCGACTCACTTAAGATGATTTAATCGCTCCCGGAACGACGCCGCCAGTGTGCGTGAGTCTGTTATCGTGACGCCGTCCCACGCCCGGTCGGGATTTCCCCCGCGCCGGGTCACAGGGGAGTATCACATGCACGGAAAATTTCTCGCCGTCTTCGGGGTGGCAACGATGCTTGCCGCCACGGCCGCCACCGCTCAGGAGTATCCGGTTCAAAGCGGCGATTTTTGGAGCGTGTCCGAGGTAACGATCGATGACGGTCACTTCGGCGATTATGCCGATTTCCTCGGCAGTTACTGGCGCAAGCAGGAAGACTTCGCCAAATCCAAGGGATGGATCAAGGATTACCATATTCTGTCCAACCCCAACAAGCGCGCTTCGGAACCCGATCTGTACCTGGTCGAAGTGTTCGATCACGTTCCGACTGCCGTCGAGGGCCGTGCGCGCGATCAGGCGATGGTCGCTGCCATGAATGCAAGCCTGCGCCAACAAGACGCCGGTAGCGCAGCGCGCGCCAAATTTCGCCACCTCGGCGGATCGCAGCTTCTGCAGGAATTGATCTGGACGAAATAGGAGCGCCGTTGCGCGGGCGGGTGCGCTCGGCCATGACGCGGTCATGACCGACGCCCCGCTCCGCCTGACGTTGTTCGCTCCGGAAGGCCGGATGGGCTTGGCAATTGTCGCCGCCGCGACCGATGACGCGTCGGTGGCAGTCGTGGACGATGGCGAAGTGCTGATCGATTTCTCCGCCCCCGCCGCGCTGCACGCGAGCATCGCGCAGGCGCGGTCTGCGGGCATGGCCTTGCTGATCGGCACGACCGGCCTCGATCCGTCCGCAGACGTCGAAATTGCCGAAGCCGCGCGGCACATGGCGGTGCTCCGCGCCGCGAACACATCGCTTGGCGTCGCGCTGATGGGCGACTTGGTCGAGCGCGCGGCACGCGTCCTCGGACCGGACTGGGACATCGAAATCGTCGAGATGCACCACCGCCTCAAAGCCGACGCCCCGTCCGGAACGGCGTTGGCGCTGGGCGAGGCAGCGGCGCGTGGGCGCGGGATCGACCTTGCCGCCAATAGCGAGCGTGGGCGTGACGGCACTGTCCTGACGCGAAGCGAAGGCGCGATCGGCTTCGCGAGCCTGCGCGGCGGAACCGTCGCGGGCGATCACGACGTGATCTTCGCCGGGCCGGAGGAGCGGCTCATCCTGTCCCACCGCGCCGAAACCCGCGCCATCTTCGCGCGCGGGGCGATTGCGGCGGCACGCTTCCTGCGCGGCAAACCTGCCGGGATTTATTCGATGCGGGATGTCATCGGCGGATGAAGCCCGCCGACGTCTTCGAATTCTACCGCCGTCTCGCCGAGATCAATCCTGAGCCCGAGACCGAACTGGAGTGGATCAGCCCCTACACGCTGCTCGTCGCGGTCGCGCTGTCGGCGCAGGCGACCGATGTCAGCGTCAACCTCGCCACCCGCCGCTTGTTCAGGCTGGCCGACACCCCGGCGAAAATGGTCGCGCTGGGCGAGGAGGCCCTGCGCGAGCAGATCAAGACGATCGGCTTGTTCAACACCAAGGCCAAGCACGTCATCGCCTTGTCGCACATCCTGCTCGACCAGCACGGCGGCGAGGTGCCGCGTGACCGCGCCGCGCTCGAAATGCTGCCCGGTGTCGGCCGAAAGACGGCCAATGTCGTGCTCAACACCGCGTTCGGCGAGGAGACGATCGCCGTCGACACGCATATCTTCCGCGTCGGCAACCGGACGAAGCTCGCGCCAGGCAAGACCCCATTGGTCGTCGAACTCAAGCTGGAAAAGGCCACCCCCGCGCCGTTCCGTCGTCACGCCCACCACTGGCTGATCCTCCACGGCCGCTATGTGTGCAAGGCGAGGCGGCCCGAATGCTGGCGCTGTCCAGTAGTGGACTTGTGTCCGTTCAAGCCAAAGACGCCGGCGCCAAAGGGCTCAACTCCAGCGGCGATCGAACCGGTCGTTAAGGCTCGTCAGTAGTTCGTATTGAGATAGGCCGGTCGCGGCGGCCGCCCCGGGCAGCGAAAACTCGAGCCCGAGCCAGTCACCCTCGGCCACGTCCGCATCGCCGATTGCGACCGCGACCAGATCCATCGACACCCGCCCGAGCAGGGGCAGACGCTTATCCCCTGCTACCGCCGCGCCGGATGCGGCAAAGGCGCGGAAATAGCCGTCGGCGTAGCCGATATTGAGGATCGCCACCGCCATGTCACGGCGGGCGGTGAAGGTCGCGCCATAGCCGATCGTCTCACCGGCGTGGACGATGCGACGCTGAATGACTTGCGCTTCGGGAAAGGCGACCTGGGCGATATGGCCTGTTGCCTCGCCGCGCGGAAGACCGCCATAGAGCGCGAGCCCGGGGCGGACGAGGTCATAGGCATAGTCGCGGCCAAGGCAGATGCCGGCACTGTTCGCCAGGCTGTAGCGCTTGGCCTTGACCGTTCCCACCAGCGACGAGAAACGCGCGCGCTGCACTGCATTGTGCAGACTATCCTCGTCAGCGCAGGCGAGGTGGCTCATCAGCGTCTCGATGACCAGCCCGTCGAGCAGCCCCGCCTCTTCGGGCCGCAGCCCGAGCCGGTTCATCCCCGTATCGACCATCACGTCGCATGGACGGCCCGGCGCGGCTGCCTTCCAGCGCGCGACCTGTATCGGTGAATTGAGGACGGGGCGTGCATTGCTGGCGAGCGCGTCGGCCAGGTCACTCTCGCCAACGCCATGCAATACGCTGAGTACGCTGTCGTCGGACAGCGCACCGAGCCGCGCTGCCTCGTCCCAGGTCGACACGAAGAAATCGCGGCATCCGGCGGCGTGCAGCGCGAGCGTCACCGCCCGTGCGCCCAGCCCATAGCCATCCGCCTTGACCGCCGCACCGCACGTGACGCCCGACCGCTGCTGCAGCCACGTCCAGTTCGATTGAAGCGCGGTGCGATCGAGGCGGAGACGTAAGGAGCGATGCATCGGTGTAGGCGATAGCGGGTTGGTCGCCGCCGTCCAGTCAGAACAAGCGAGCGCCGTCGGCTACGGGTTGGTCGGGGGCGAAAAGCACGACCGCGCCGTTCGCGTCGGGAAAGCCGACGACGAGGACTTCGGACATATATTTGCCAATTTGACGCGGCGGGAAATTGATCACGGCCGCGACCTGGCGACCGACCAGGGCGGCCGGATCATAATACTCGGTGATCTGGGCGCTCGATTTTTTTCGCCCGATCGCCGGTCCGAAGTCGATCTCGATTTTCAGCGCGGGCTTGCGCGCCTCGGGAAAGGGTGCGGCGGCGACGATCGTGCCGACGCGGATGTCGACCTTGAGGAAATCGTCGAAGCTGATCGGCGGCGCGGCCGGGGCGGTGGCGTCGGGGAGCGCGTGGGTCATCGGGCGGCACCGTCATGAAGCGCGGCGTTTGCGTTGTCCCAGTCTCGTCCGTCGAAGACTTCAACTGCCAGCGTTGGCGGAACGTCGAGGCAGCGGGCATTGACGCTCCACGCAGTCGCGTGGGTACGCGGCTGGTAAAAGCTCTTCACGCCGCACCGCGAACAGAACAGGTGTTCGGCAGCACCGGTGCCGAAGCGATAGCTGACTAGAACGTCGGTGCCTGAAAGCAGCACGAACTCCTCGTGCGGGACAATAACATGGAGGAAACCGGTCATCGTACAGACCGAGCAATTGCAATCGAGCGCGGGGATCGGGGGAGCGGGCAAGCGCGCCGAAAACCGCACTGCGCCGCAATGGCAGCTGCCCGTGGCCATCATCATTCTACCGTCACCGATTTCGCCAGGTTGCGCGGCTGATCGACGTCCGTCCCCTTGAGCACCGCGACATGATAGGCCAGCAACTGCACCGGCACGGCATAGACCAGCGGCGCGATCAGCGGGTGGACTTTGGGCATGCAGATCGTGGCGATCGTGCCCTCTCCCGCCTCGGCGATGCCCTCCGCGTCCGAGATCAGGATGATCCGGCCGCCGCGCGCGCGCACTTCCTGCATGTTGCTGACGGTCTTTTCGAACAGCGGGCCCGACGGGGCGAGGACGATCACTGGGACAGCATCGTCGATCAGCGCAATCGGGCCGTGCTTCATCTCGCCGGCGGCATAGCCCTCGGCGTGGATGTAGCTAATTTCCTTGAGTTTCAGCGCGCCCTCCAACGCCATCGGATAATCCGGCCCGCGACCGAGATAGAGCACGTCGCGCGCCGGGGCGACAAGGTGGGCGATGCTCGCGATGTCGTCGTCGTGGCCTAGCGCGGCGTTAATTGCGGCCGGCGCTTCATTGAGGTGTGTGACGATCTCGCGCTCCTCGTCGCGGGACAGGCGGCCGTTGGCGCGGGCGAGGCTGGCGGCGAAGGCGGCGAGCACCGCTAGCTGGCAGGCGAACGCCTTGGTCGAGGCGACGCCGATTTCCGGCCCGGCGCGCGTCGGCAGCAGCAGGTCGGCCTCGCGCGCCATCGAACTGGTCGGGACGTTGACCACGACCGCGATCGTCTGGCCCTGCTCGCGGGCATAGCGCAGCGCGGCGAGCGTGTCGGCGGTCTCGCCCGATTGCGAGATGAACAACGCCAGCCCGCCCGCTTCGAGCACCGGCTCGCGGTAGCGAAACTCGCTGGCGAATTCGAGGTCGACGGGCACGCGGGCAAATTGTTCGAACCAATATTTGGCGACCATCCCGGCGTAGTAACTCGTTCCGCAGGCGACGATCGCGATGCGCCTCACCCCGGCCAGATCGAGGCTGGTGTCGGGCATGGTCACTTCGCCGTCGAATGCGCGGACATAGCTTTGCAATGTCTGCGCGACGACGATCGGCTGCTCGAAGATTTCCTTGAGCATGAAGTGGGGATAATTGCCCTTGCTGATCTCCTCGGCGGTCGCGCCCGAGGTGACGATGTCGCGTTCGACCGGGCGGTTGTCGCGGTCGAAGATCTGCACGCTGTCGCGTTTCGCCACGACCCAGTCGCCTTCGTCGAGATAGGCGATGCGCTGCGTCAGCGGGGCAAGCGCGAGCGCGTCGGAGCCGAGGTAATTTTCGCCCTCGCCATAGCCGACCGTCAGCGGCGCCCCCATCCGCGCGCCGATGATCAGATCGGGATGATCGCGAAACAGGAAGCTGATCGCGAACGCCCCGATCAGGCGCGGCAGGACGCTCGCGACCGCTGCCTGCGGATCGGCCCCGCGTTCGACCTCGCGCGCCACAAGATGGGCGACGACTTCGCTGTCGGTTTCCGATAGGAAGGTGCGGCCGTCGGCGATCAACTCCTCACGCAGCGGCTTGAAATTCTCGATGATGCCATTGTGGACCAGCGCCACGCCGCCGACGATATGCGGGTGGGCGTTGCTGACGGTCGGGCGGCCATGCGTTGCCCAGCGCGTGTGGGCGATGCCGACGTCGCCGGACAGCGGACGGGCATCGAGCACGGCGCGGAGATTCTCCAGCTTGCCCTCGGCCCGCCTCCGGTCGAGCTCGCCGCCGTGAACGGTGCAGATCCCCGCCGAATCATAACCGCGATATTCGAGCCGTTTGAGCCCGGCAAAGAGTCGCTCGGCGACCGGAGCATTCCCGATGATTCCGACAATCCCGCACATTTACTTCGCGCCTTTTCTGGCTTTCTGACGGGCACGGAAACGGGCGGCCCAGCCGGGCAGGGATTGCTGTTCGGATCGCGTCACCCCGAGCGCATCCGCCTCGACATCTTTGGTCACGACACTGCCGGCGCCAATGATCGCCCCCGCGCCGATCGTCACCGGGGCGACCAGCGCGCTGTTCGAGCCGATGAACGCGCCGTCGCCGATCACCGTGCGATATTTGAAGAAGCCGTCGTAATTGCAGGTGATCGTCCCCGCGCCCACATTCGCTCCCGCGCCGACATCGGCGTCGCCGAGATAGGCCAGATGGTTGGCCTTGGCGCCCCGGCCCAACCGCGCCTGCTTGATCTCGACGAAATTGCCGACCTTCGCCGTTTCCTCGAGCACCGCGCCGGGGCGCAGGCGGGCGTAAGGGCCGACTTCGCAGTTTGCGCCGATCGTCGCGCCTTCGATGTGCGAGAAAGCGCGGATGGTCGTGCCCTCGGCAATGGTCACGCCGGGACCGAACACGACATTCGGTTCGATGGTCACATCGCGCGCGATCTGCGTATCGGCAGCGAAGAAGACGCTCGCCGGGTCGATCAGCGTGACGCCCGCAGCCATCATCTCGGCACGTTGGCGATCCTGCCATAAGCGCTCCGCGGCGGCGAGTTCGGCGCGGCTGTTGATGCCGATCGCCTCGACCGGCGCACCCTCGACCGCGACCGACGCGCGGCCGTCTTGCGCCGCCACCATCACCAGGTCAGGCAGATAATATTCACCGGCCGCATTGTCGTTGCCGATACGCGGCAGCCAGTTGCGGAGGTCTGCGGCAGTGAGCGTCATCATCCCGCTGTTGCACAGCCGCACGGCGCGCTCGGCGTCGCTCGCGTCCTTGTATTCGACCATCGTCGCGATGCGGTCGCCGTCACCGAGGATGACGCGGCCATAGGCGCCCGATTCGGCCGGCGAATGGGTCAGCACGACGATCCCGGGCACATCGCTCGCGCCGAGCCGGGCGAGCATGGCGCGCAGCGTGTCCGCCGCGACGAACGGCGTGTCGCCGAACAGGATCAGCACATTGCCGTCGAAATCGCCCAGCGCCGGGACTGCCGCCCCGACCGCATGGGCGGTGCCGAGTTGCTCCGCCTGAAGTGCCGACACCACGCCGCGCGACGCCACCGCCGCCTCGACCTGCTCGCGGCCCTTGCCGACGACCACGATCTCGCGCGCCGGCGACAAGTCCGTGACCGTATCCAGCAGATGCAGCAGCATTGCTTTACCCGCGATCGGGTGGAGCACCTTGTGCGTGTCGGATTTCATCCGCGTCCCCTGCCCGGCGGCAAGGACGATCACGGCGAGCGGCGCGGCGGCGGGATCAGCGGTCATCGCGCCCGGCAATGGCATGGCGAGGCCGACGGCGCCAGTGGATCACCGGCACCGCCACGCTCGCATTGGACAGCATGCAGCCTGGTCAGCTCTTTGCGGGACCATCGCCGCCCGTCGGCGGGGTCGGCGCCTTGGCCGGAGCAGCCCGCTTGCGGGTCGCGGCACCGCCCCGACGCGCCGTCGGACGCTTGGCGGATTTCGCGGCGCGCGGCTTGGGCGTGGTGGCCGTCTTGGGCGCTGTCGCCGTCGCAGCCGTTGCCGCCTTGGGCGGACGTCCGCGCTTGGCAGGAACCTTCGCGGCGGATTTTGCGACTGCCGGCTTCTTCGTTGCCAGTTTCTTCCCTGCCGTTTTCGTCGCGACCGGCTTTTTCGCTGCCGCCTTTTTCGCTGGCGCAGCCTGGCCGGTCGTGGCCTTCACGAAGGCATCCTTGGCGCCCTTCGCGGCGGCTGTCGCGCTCTTTGCCGCAGCAGGCATTTCATCCATCCATTTGCCCGACAGCACGCGCTGCGCCGCATCGGCAACCGCCTCGGCGATCAGCGTACCAAGCTTGGACGCATTGCTCATCATCGCCGTCGCGGCGGTCTGGGCGCTGTCGGCTGCGTCGAGACCCGCGTCACGAATCTTCTTGCGCGCGGTGGGACTGGCAGCGATCGCCGCTGCCGCTGCAGTTAGCCCGGCGGCGAGCATTTCACGGCTCATCGCCGCCTTCGCCAATTTGTCGAGCGTCGGATTGCCCGACTTGCTCTTCGCGTCGCTGCCTTTGCCGCCATTGGTTGATTTCGCCATGCGTGCCTCCCGTTGAGATATCCGATCAAGACGGTTCACCGGCGAAACGGTTCCGTCAAGAGCAGGCATCACCGTCCGCGCTCACGATGCGCACAAAGTAAAGGGAGCCGCCACCGAAGTGACAGCTCCCCCGACATGGTCAGCGGCCGGAGCGTTCCAGCCCGGGAGACCTAAGGCTGGCGAGTCAGGCCAGCATCTCCCGAACGAACCGAACCGACCCCTCTGCTGAACCATGAGACATCGGATCACCTCCTTTCGCTGTGTTGAAACTCCGCTTAAGATGATTCGCGCGGTACGTTTCGTCAAGACTTGAAATGATTCCATTTCTCGTCATGATCATGCGCTGCTTCGACGCGGCCCGTCTTCAATGCGCCAGTCTGTCGACCTTGGCCTGCAGCGCCGCCAGTTCCGCCCGCAACTTCGCCACTTCGCCGGTATCGTCGGCGGCCGGCTCGACCCGCGGGCGCGGGCGCATCGCCGCAGCCGCTTCCTCCAGCATCGCCATGTTGCGCTTGGCAAGGTCGGCCAGCGGGTTCTTGGTCAGCGCCTCGCGCATCGCTTCCTGGTTCGACTTGAACGAGGCCATCGCCGCGTCGAGGTAGGACGGCACGGCCGACTGCATCGAGCCGCCGTAGAGGCCGATCAGGTCGCGCAGGAAATTTACCGGCAGCATGGTCGCGCCGCGCGATTCTTCGTCGACGATGATCTGGGTCAGCACTTGGTGCGTGATATCGTCACCGGATTTGGCGTCGAGCACTTCGAACTCGCGCCCTTCGCGAATCATCGCGCCCAATTTGTCGAGCGTGATGTAGCTCGAACTCTCGGTGTCATAGAGCCGCCGGTTGGCGTACTTCTTGATCGTCACCTTGCCCGTGGTCTTGGCCATGCTACGTTCCCCGCTATCGTGACCGATCGAATAGCACCTGGCGATGCCGCACTGCAACACGGGCGCGCGCCGCGCCCGCTGCCGCTGTTCCTGTCGCTGGTGCAGGAAGTCGCGAAGGGTGATCCCGACCTTGCCCGCCGCGCGCTGGAGGGACTGAGCCGCTATCGCCGCGAGCCGCGCGCGTCCGCTCCGACGCCCCGCCCGGTCGCCGCCAGCGCAGGCATTGCGACCCTGCGCGATCATGGCGGCGCGGGCCGGCCGCTGGTGCTGGTTCCGTCGCTGATCAACCCCACCGACGTGCTCGACCTGCCCGGCCGCTCGCTCGCCGCCGTCCTGGCGCAGCGGCACCGCGTGCTCTTGGTCGACTGGGGCGCGGCGCGCGAGCGCAGCAGCCTCGATCTGGGCGAACATGTCACCCAACTGCTGGTGCCGTTGCTGGAATCGCTCGGCGAGCCGGTCGATCTGGTTGGCTATTGCCTGGGCGGGACGATGGCCATCGCTGCCGCCAATCTGGTACCGGTACGACGGATCGCGACGCTCGCCGCGCCGTGGCGGTTTGATGCCTATCCCGAAACGGCGTTAGCCGGGCTCGGCAAGCTATGGCGCGAAGCCAGCCCCGCCGCGCAGCATCTCGGCCTGCTGCCGGTCGAAATCCTTCAGATCGCCTTTTGGTCGCTCGACCCCGGCGGAATGGTGTCGAAGTTCGCCAGGCTGGCTGGAGAACCAGTGGGCAGCGCCACTGTCCAACGCTTCGTCTCGCTCGAGGATTGGGCCAATGACGGTGAACCGATCCCGCTGCCGGCGGCGCGCGAAATGATCGAGCGATTGTTCGAGGCCAATGAGCCCGGCACCGGCCAGTGGCGCGTCGGCGGGCGGACCGTCACCGCCAACCCCGCGCCCGCGCTCCACTTCACCGCCAGCGGCGACCGCATTGTGCCCGCCGCCAGCGCCCCGCCTGGCGCGACGCGAGCCATTCATTCGGGCCATGTCGGCATGATCATCGGCAGCCACGCCCCGGTCGAGCTTCACGCCCCGCTGCTCGCTTTCCTTGGCCCGGACGGCTGATGACCTTGCCCGCGCGCCCGCGCACCGCTAAGCGAGCTTCCACGCACCCATAGCTCAGCTGGATAGAGCGCTGCCCTCCGAAGGCAGAGGCCAGAGGTTCGAATCCTCTTGGGTGCGCCAAGACGCCCGCGTGGTCTGGGAGATTTCGCCGTGCGCCTGGCCGATTGTCACAACGTCGAAGACTTCCGTCAGCTGGCGAAGCAGCGCCTGCCCTATCCGGTCTTCCATTACATCGACGGTGCCGCCGACGACGAGATAACCCGGCGCCGCAACACCGCCGCGTTCGATGACTGCGACCTGATCCCGAATGTCCTTGCCGGGGCCAGCAAGATCGACATGGGGGTGACGTTGATGGGGCGGCGGATGGAGATGCCGTTGTTCCTCTCGCCGACCGCGCTGCAGCGGCTGTTCCACTGGCAAGGCGAGCGTGCCGTCGCCCGAGCGGCGGAGAAGTTCGGCACTTTCTTCGGCATTTCCTCACTGGCCACTGTGTCGATCGAGGAGATCGCCGCCCTGACCAGCGGGCCCAAGATGTTCCAGCTCTATGTCCACAAGGACCAAGGGCTCAACGCGTCACTGATCGAGCGCTGCAAGGCGGCGAAGTTCGATGCGCTAACGCTGACCGTCGACACCATCGTCGGCGGTAATCGCGAGCGCTGCCTGCGCACTGGCTTCACTTCGCCGCCGCGCCTGACGCCGTCGTCGGCGGTCAGCTTCGCCGCGCATCCGGGGTGGACACTCAACTATCTATTGCGCGAGAAGTTCGAGCTTCCCAACCTCTCCGGCCATGTCGCCGAGGGGTCGAAGACGGCGCTGTCGGTCGCCGACTATTTCAACACGATGCTCGACCAGACGCTCGACTGGACGGCGGCGGAGCGGATCGCGCGCGACTGGGGCGGTCATTTCTGTTTGAAAGGGATTATGTCGGTCGACGATGCGCGCCGCGCTGCCGACATCGGCGCGACCGCCATCATGGTCTCGAACCACGGCGGCCGCCAACTCGACGGCAGCCGCGCCCCGTTCGACCAGCTCGCCGCGATCGTCGATGCAGTCGGCGACCGGTTGGACGTGATCTGTGACGGCGGCGTGCGGCGCGGCACCCATGTGCTAAAGGCGCTCAGCGTCGGGGCCAAGGCCTGTTCGGGCGGCCGGCTCTACCTCTACGCGCTGGCGGCCGGGGGGCAGGCCGGGGTCGAGCGCGCCCTCACCCGTCTGCGCGACGAGATCGAGCGCGACATGCGGCTGATGGGAGTCGCCAATGTCGCCGGCCTCACCCGGGCGAACCTCGCCTGGCGATAGATCGACAGATTTGTGCGAATGTCGTCAAACCTTCACAATATCCGTGAAACGACTTCGCTGCCGGGATGTTGGGACGAACGGGTATCTCGCGCTAGGGCCTGGCCGACGGCTGACGCTAGTAGCGCGACGGCGATCTTCCCTATTTGAAACGGAACGACACTTGCAGTTTCCCGCCCGGCTTATCGCCTTCCCCTCGACTTGCTTTGCCACCGTGGTGCTTTCCGCGATGCTGGCCCTTGCGGGCTGCTCGGCGTCGACCGGCAAGGATCGAGAAAAGCCGACGCCCGAGGCCGGCTATGTGGTCGTCCACTTGCAACCCGTCGACCTGACCACCACGCTGGCCGGACGCACCGCCGCGTTCGAAAGCTCCGAAGTCCGGCCGCAGGTGTCGGGAATGATCCGCTCGCGCGCATTCACCGAGGGATCGTTCGTCCACGCCGGTCAGACGCTCTACCAGATCGACCCGAGCTTTTATCAGGCGAACGCTGCACAGGCGCAGGCCAATCTCGCCAGCGCCGAGGCTGCCCGCTCTGCCGCCGCCGCCAAGGCCGCGCGCTACCGTCCGCTCGCGCAGATGCAGGCGATCGCCAGGCAGGATTACACCGATGCTGCCGCCACCGCGCGCCAGACGGCGGCGAACGTCGCGCAGAACCGGGCAACGCTCGAAGTCGCCCGCATCAACCTGCGCTACACCCGCGTGCCCGCCCCGATCAGCGGGCGCATCGGCCGCTCGCTGGTCACGACCGGCGGACTTGTCACCGCCGGCCAGGCGGACGCGCTGACCACTATCCAGCGGCTCGACCCAATGTTCGTCGACATCCAGCAGTCCAGCGCCGACCTTCTCACGCTGCGTGAGGCCGCCGACGGCGCGGCTGGCGGACCGGTCAGCGTCAGCCTGACGTTGGAAAATGGCCGCCCCTATGCCTACACCGGTACGCTGCAATTCGCCGAGGCAATGGTCGATCCAGCGACCGGGTCAGTGACGCTGCGCGCTCGCTTCCCGAACCCGCGAAACCTGCTGCTGCCCGGCATGTATGTCCGCGCGTCGCTGATCCAGCAGTCGGTCGCGGGGGGCATCCTGGTTTCGCAGGCGGGGGTTTCGCGGGATCCGCAGGGCCGGGCAACGGTCATGCTGGTCGGCCCCAACAACACTGCCGTGCGACGGACGATCACGGCGGACCGATCGGTCGGTGACCAGTGGCTGGTCACCGCCGGGCTCGCGGCGGGTGACAAGGTCATCGTCGAGGGGCTGGGCAAGATCCGCCCCAATGCCAGGATTGTCCCCGTCCCGGCCGGATCGAAGCCGCGCCCGCCTGCGTCCCCGTCGAAGGAATGATTTCACGCATTTTTATCGATCGCCCCATCTTCGCATGGGTCGTCGCGATTGCCGTCATGCTGGCCGGCATGGGCGCCGTGTTCAGCCTGCCGATCAAGCAATATCCCGACATCGCTCCGACCTCGATCAACATCCGCGCGACCTATCCCGGGGCGTCGGCGGAAACGCTCGAAAGCTCGGTCACGCAGATCATCGAGCAGCAGCTGACCGGGATCGACGGGCTGATTTATTTCAGTTCCTCTTCAAGCGCCGCTGGATCGACGGCGATCACCGCGACCTTCGCCACGAGGACCGACCCCGACATCGCCCAGGTGCAGGTCCAGAACAAGGTCCAGCAGGCTCTCCCGCGACTACCGCAACAGGTGCAGCAGCAAGGTGTCAACGTCACCAAGTCGAACTCGGACTTCCTGCTGATCGTCGCGGTCTATGACGCGACCGACAAGGTCAGCAACATCGACGTCGCCGACTATCTCGTGTCCAACCTGCAGGACGCCATCGGGCGGATCAAGGGCGTCGGCGACGTCAATGTGTTCGGCTCGCAATATGCGCTGCGGATCTGGCTCGACCCGTATAAGCTGGCCGCGGTCAAGCTGATGCCGAGCGACGTCACGACCGCGATCCAGGCCCAGAACACGCAGGTCGCAGCCGGGCAGATTGGCGCGCAGCCATCGGGACCGCAGCAAATGCTGTCGGCGACCGTCACCGCCCGCTCACGCCTGACCGCGCCCGATCAATTCCGCGACATCGTCCTGAAAAGCCAGGCCGACGGCTCGCGCGTCCTGTTGCGCGATGTCGCCCGGGTCGAGCTTGGCGCGGAGAATTACTCGATCTTGAGCCACTATAACGGCCATCCCGCGGCGGGCATCGCGGTCCAGCTCGCCCCCGGCTCCGACGCGCTGCAGACGGCCGAGTTGGTCAAGGCCGAGGTTGCGCGACAGGCCCCGAACTTCCCCGACGGGTTCGCATATGGCTAT
>NZ_JANMWY010000008.1:0-2279 GCF_031380695.1 Sphingomonas sp.
TATGACAGTGGCGGTAAGGGCCTGCGCGAACTGCTCGATCGAACCGGCGGCCGGCTCGACGCGCTGATCTGCGCCAACGACCTCATGGCGATCGGCGCGATCGACTGCGCGCGAAGCGAATTCGGACTGGCCGTCCCGGGCGACCTGTCGATCGTCGGGTTCGACGGAGTCGCTCCAGCCGGCTGGGCAAGTTATCGCCTGTCGACCGTCCGCCAGCCGGTGCGGCGGATGACCGAAGCGGCGGTGATGATGGTGCTCGAGCGAATTGAGGACTTCAGTCTGTCGCCCGAAGTGCGCACCTTCGCCGGCAGCTTGGTCGAGGGCGGTTCGGCACGTTTCTAGCACCCCGCAGGCAAACGGCCGGTTGCTTTTGCATTCGTAGGCATTCATTCCGTTGCGACCGCCATGGCTGCGCGGGAGGGGAAGCAGGGTGCCGATACCGCCGTCGATCATCCTTCTTCCAGGCAACATGTGCGACGAGCGGTTATGGCGTGGCGAAAGCGGTGCGATCGTCAACACTCTTGGTGCCCGCGCGCCCGTTCGGGACGCCGACTTCAGCCGCGACGACAGCATCGCCGCGATGGCCGCGCGCACGCTGGAGGCTATCCCCGGCCCGATCATCGCCATCGGTTTTTCGATGGGTGCGATCGTCGCGGTGGAGATGTGGGTCCAGGCACCCGAGCGGATCGCGGGGCTGGTTCTGCTCGGCTACAATGCCACCGCCGACCTGCCCGAACGGTCCGCGCACCGCCCGCGCCAGCAGGCCGAAGCGCACGCCGGAGGGCTCGAGCGGCTGCTCGCCGACGAACTGAAGCCCAACTATCTCGCGGCGGCCCATCGCGGCGACACCGCGCTGCTCGACCTGCTGCTCGATATGGGAATGCGCCTCGGCCCCGAGGTGTTCGTCCGGCAGAGCGAAGCCTTGCGGATGCGCGAGGACCGCAGAGCCGCGCTCGGGCGCATCACCGTCCCTGTCCTGCTCGGCTGCGGTGTCGAAGACACGCTGTGCCCGCCCGCGTGGCACGCCGACTGGGCCGCCCGCATCCCCGATGCGACGCTGTTCACCGTCCCCGGCGCCGGCCACATGCTGCCGCTCGAGGCTCCTTTGACCCTTGCCCGCCACCTCGACGAGTGGCTCACCGCGAAGGATATTGCATGACCGACCGGATCCTGACCACCCACGTCGGCTCGCTGCCCCGCTCGGTGGCGGTGACCGACCTCGTCTTCGCCGCCGAGCGCGGCGATGCGGTCGATCCGGCGCAGTTCGACGAGGTCATCGGCGCGGCAGTCGACGCGGTCGTCGCTCGCCAGGTCTCCGTTGGGATCGATCTCGTCAGCGACGGCGAGATGTCGAAGATCAGCTATGCGACCTATATAAAGGATCGCATCAGCGGGTTCGACGGCGACAGCCCGCGCACGCCCCCCGCCGACCTTGAGGATTTCCCCGGCTTCCTCCAGCGGCAGAGCAGCAGCGGCGGAACCCCGACCTACCGTCGTCCCAAATGCGTCGGCCCGGTTGCGCCCATGACGCTCGCGCCGCTCGATGCCGATCTGAAGCATTTTGCTGCCGCACTCGCCCGCCACCGGCCCGCCGGTGGCTTCATGAACGCCGCGTCGCCGGGGGTGATTGCGCTGTTCCAGCCCAACGAATATTACCAGACGCAGGACGATTATCTCGAAGCGCTCGGCGAGGCGATGCGGCCCGAATATGAAGCGATCGTCGGTGCCGGGCTGATCCTCCAGCTCGACAGCCCCGACCTCGGGCTTGGCCGCCACATGATGTACAAGGGGCGCTCCGACGCCGACTATCTGACGCTGATCGGAATGCATGTCGAGGTGCTCAACCATGCCCTGCGCAACGTCTCCGCTGAGCGCGTCCGGATGCATGTCTGCTGGGGCAATTACGAGGGTCCGCACACCCATGATGTCGAGATGGGGGTGATCCTGCCGACGCTGATGAAGGCCAAGCCCGCCGGGTTGCTGTTCGAGACCTCCAACCCCCGCCACCAGCACGACTGGAATTATTTCGTCGAGATGATCGACCTCATTCCGGGCAACAAGATTCTTATTCCCGGCGTGATCGATTCGACCACCAATTTCGTCGAGCATCGCCAAGTCGTCGCCGAGCGGATCGAGCGATACGCCGGGATCGTCGGCCGCGAGCGGGTCATCGCCGGGACCGACTGCGGCTTTTCGACCTTCGCCGGGTTCGGCGCAGTCGATCCCGACATCGTCTACGCCAAGCTCGGCGCGCTGGTCGAAGGCGCGGCGCTGGCGAG
>NZ_JANMWY010000245.1:0-3818 GCF_031380695.1 Sphingomonas sp.
CGAGCGCCAGCCCCATGCCCGAAGTGATTTTCCCCGGACCCGAAGGCCGCCTCGAAGGCCGCTTCAACCCGGGGCCGCGCCCGCGCGCGCCGGTCGCGCTGATCTTGCACTCGCACCCGCAGGCCGGGGGCACGATGAACAACAAGATCGTGCAATTGCTCTATCAGACCTTCGTTCGCCGCGGTTTCGCGACGCTGCGTTTCAATTTCCGCGGTGTCGGCAAGAGCCAGGGGCTGTTCGACAATGGCATCGGCGAGCTGAGCGATGCGGCGAGCGCGCTTGACTGGGTCCAGTCGATCCATCCCGAGGCCGAGACGACCTGGGTCGCCGGCGTCAGCTTCGGCGCGTGGATCGGAATGCAGCTGCTGATGCGTCGGCCCGAGATCAAGGGCTTCATCTCGATTGCCCCGCCGGCCAACATGTACGACTTCAGCTTCCTCGCTCCCTGCCCGTCGTCGGGCATCATCATCCAGGGAGAGGGCGACGAGGTGGTGACACCGAGCGCGGTGCAGAAGCTGGTCGACAAGCTGCGCACCCAGCGGCACATCACCATCCACCACGACACCATCCCGCAGGCGAACCATTTCTTCGCCAACGAAATCCCGCAGCTGATGGGCAGCGTGGACGATTATCTCGACATGCGGCTGGCGAAGGATTTGAAGCGGTAGCGGGTTGGGGGGCGCAAATGAACTCTAGACGTGGCTTAACGCTTATGTTGCTGTCGGCTGCCGCTTGCTCGCCGAACGGAGGAAATGCAGTGGCAGCTGGAACCGATCATTTTCGCTGCGCAGCGTTGATCGGCGCGGCAGACATGCTCATGAACAATGGCACAGTTCCGATGGACGAAGAACTGAGTAAACACGTCCTTGAGGCTGGAATGACCCACCTGAACGCTTATGCCATTCCCAAGCAAATCAAGGAAAAGGATGCCTTTGACGCGATTAAGGCGGAGCGTGACCGACTACTCGCCGCCGAAGCGCCAGCTGAAATCGTTGAACAGGCCAAGGCCTGTCTGTAGGTTCGGCTTTTTTCTCCCTCCCTCACACCGTCCAAATCACCACATTCCCGGCGATCACGATCCCCGCCGCGATCATCAGCCAGCCGCGCTGGATGGCTTCGCGCTCTTGCCCGCGCATGACCTGGCGCAGGCCGACGCCGAGCAGCAGGAAGGCGGCGATCATGCCGATGGCGGGGGCAATAGCGTTCATGGAGTGCTGTATACCATTGCTTAACCGCGTTGCGCGATGATCGCCTCATGTCCAGCGCGTTGCCCCGGCCGGTTCTCGACGAAGCCTTCGAGCGCATCGAAGGCACGATCCTGCCCTGCCTCGCGATGATGCTCGATTCGTTAATCGATGCGACCGCCGGGCTGAAGGACCGCGATCCGCGACTGCTGCTGGCGGAATTGCACACCATCTCGGCCGAACTGGAGGAGTTGACCGCAGCCGTGGCGCGGTCGCACCCGGCGCTCGGCGCGTCCCCGCCCCTGCGCCTGGTCAGCTGAGGTCAGGCGACGATCCGGGCGTGGAGCGCCGGATCGATATTGCCGCCTGACAGGATCGCCACCGTTTCCGAGACGATTTCGGTCTTGCCCGCGAGCAGCGCCGCCAGCGCGGCCGCTCCGCCCGGCTCTACTATCAGGCCATGCTCGCGCCACGCCCAGCGCATTGCGGCGATGACCTCGTCATCGGTGACGACCAGTGCTTCCGCCTCGCGCGACTTAAGGATGGCGAAGGTGATCGGTGATGCCCGCACCGTCTGCAGTGAGTCGCACAGGGTCGGCGCCGACGGATCCTCGACCGGGACGATATGGCCGAGCGCGAGCGAACGGGCGAGATCGTCCCACCCCACCGGCTCGACGATGCTGATCGCTGCATCGGGACAGGCCAGCGCGATGCCCGCAGACAGCCCGCCGCCGCCGCAGCACACGACGATCCGCGCGGCCAGCGGGGCACCTGCCGCCGCGAGCTGGTCGATGATCTCCAGCCCGACGGTCCCCTGCCCCGCGACGACATGCACATCGTCGAACGCCGGGACGATGGTCGCGCCGGTCCTGGCCGCTAGGGCGGTGGCGATGGCCACGCGGTCCTCGGTCAGCCGGTCGTAGAAGACGATTTCCGCTCCCTGCGCGCGGGTGCCGACGACCTTCACCTCGGGGGCGTTGCTCGGCATGACGATGGTCGCCGTGATGCCCAGTCGCCGCGCGGCGATGGCGACACCCTGGGCGTGATTGCCCGACGAGAAAGCGACCACGCCGCGCGCGCGTCCGGCAGCGTCGAGCTGGAGCAGGCGGTTACTTGCCCCGCGCAGCTTGAAGGCGCCGCCGGTCTGGAGCGATTCGCATTTGAGCCACAGCCTGTGGCCGTGAAGGCGCGCCTCGATCAGCGGCGTTTGGAGGACCGCGCCCGAAATGCGTTCCCGCGCCGCCAGCACGTCATTTCGATCGACCTTCATGACAGCCCGCAACCTCCTGAAACAACGACGGTTTCGACGAGCCGAGGCACAGCGGCGACGCACGTGTTTCGCGGGCGATCCGGCACCATCAAAAAATCTTGCATAGGGGGTTCGCCGTCCATATATCCGCGCTTCCGCTGCCCCATGGGACTTCCAACCGCAAGGCAGCTTATTTGAACGACTGTTGGAGGTCCCTTGAGTTGCACAAACATCATCGCGCGCTGGGGCTAGTTAGCGCCCCGTCCGTCGGCCGTCACAATGCCGTCGAGATCGCGAAGAGCCGACCGGTCCAGCCGGTCACGCTCCTTCGTCCGCATGCCGCCCGCAGGGCAGCCCGATTCTTCGTCGAGAAGTTTCCGGGGCGCTCGCTCTATGCGGTCAAGGCGAACCCGTCGGCGGAGCTGTTGCAGCTGCTGTGGGCCGAAGGCGTGACACATTACGACGTCGCGTCGCTGGGCGAAGTGCGGCTGGTGGCGGCGACGCTGCCTGAGGCGACGCTGTGCTTCATGCACCCGGTCAAGGCCGAGGAGGCGATCGCGGAGGCCTATTTCGAGCATGGCGTGAAGACGTTTAGCCTCGATACGCTCGACGAACTCGACAAGATCCTGCGCGCGACCCGCAACGCCAGCGATTTGAACCTGCTGGTGCGCCTGCGGGTCAGCTCGGACCATGCCAAACTGAGCCTCGCCGCCAAGTTCGGGGCCGAGCCGCACGAAGTGAAGCCGTTGCTGTTTGCTGCACGCCAGGCGGCCGACGCGCTCGGCATCTGCTTCCATGTCGGCAGCCAGGCGATGAGCCCGCAGGCCTATCGCGATGCGATGGTCCAGGTCCGCAACGCGATCGTCGAGGCGGCGATCACGGTCGACATCGTTGACGTCGGCGGCGGCTTTCCGTCGTCCTACCCGGGGATGGAGCCACCGCCGCTCGAAGCCTATTTCGACACGATCCACGAGACGTTCGAGGCGCTGCCGATCAGCTACTCGGCCGAACTTTGGTGCGAGCCGGGCCGCGCGCTGTGCGCCGAATATGCCAGCGTGCTGGTGCGGGTCGAGAAGCGCCGCGGCGACGAACTGTACATCAACGACGGTGCTTATGGCGCGCTGTTCGACGCGGCGCATATCGCGTGGCGTTATCCGGTTGCGCTGGTGCGTGAGCCGGAGAGCGACGTGCGGCCGATGAACTTCAGCTTCTACGGCCCGACGTGCGACGACCTCGACCATATGGTCGGGCCGTTCGAGTTGCCCGGCGATGTCGGCCCCGGCGACTATATCGAGGTCGGGATGCTCGGCGCCTATGGCTGCGCGATGCGCACCGGCTTCAACGGCTTTGGAGTCGAGGACCGGCTGATCGTCGATGACGAACCG
>NZ_JANMWY010000071.1:0-2021 GCF_031380695.1 Sphingomonas sp.
GCTGTCGAAACGTCATGCCGCCGCGCCACCTCGGCCACGCAGGTTCCGGGCGAGAATGCCTCGGTCAGAATCTGAACCCGTTCTTCCTCTCTCCACCGACGTCGCCGCTCCGGACCCGAAAACACCGTGATCTGACCCATCAACCGCTCCTGAGTGCGCAAATAAGTGCACACTCAAGACCGGTCACTCACCGACCAGACAAGTCGGGACACGCCGGAGGGTTACGAATAAGGCCTATAAGCCCTAGAAATACGCAATTCTGGAGGCATTGAGGTCTAGCCTGTCCCTGGGCGCCATTTCCGAGGCTTGCCATCCTCGCGCGACAATGACGCGCGCACCCCATCAGCAACACGCCTTTTAACTATTGTTTGGGAAAATAGGCGCTAGAAGCGGCGTGATTTTCGGCGAGAGCCACGCGTCCGTTTCACCGCAGACCCGCAGGAGACTAAATGACTGATCCTGCGAAGCGAATCAGTATCGCCATTGCAGTGTGCACTTATCAGCGCAACGAGGATCTGGCGATACTCTTGCAGGCTGTGGTGGCCTGTGCCGAACGCGTCAAGGACCGCGTCGCCGTGGGGGTTGCGATTACTGATGATACTGCCGCCGGTGAGGCGCGCGCTATTGTCGAATGCGCGGCAGACTGGTTTGAGCTCGGGCTCGAATATCGCATTTCCGGCAAGCAGAATATCTCGCTGGCCCGGAACATGGCGATCGAGACGGCGATGGGCATGGCCGACTGGGTTGCGATGACCGACGATGATTGCGAGCCGCCGGTGCAATGGCTGGAAGCCCTGGTCGACGCGCAGCAGCAGAGCGGTGCCACGGCGGTAACGGGCCGGATGGTACGCCGTGTGCCCCCCGGATCGCCCCGTTGGCTGACCGACGAGCCGTTTCTCGAGCTGGGTGTTAGCGATCCGCCCGATGGCACTCCTGTCGATACCGCGGCAACGTTCAATTCGATGATCAGCGCGGAGTGGCTGCGGCAGCATCCGCAAATCCGGTTCGATCCGGCGTTCGGCGTGATTGGCGGCGAGGACATGGTGTTCTACCGGGCCGCGCGGGCTGAAGGGCTTGAAATCCGCTTTGCCGCCGATGCGTTCGTTTATGAAAATGAGCCGCTCTCGCGAGCGACGCTGGCGTATCAGCTCTACGTCTTCTTTTGGCACGGGAACAGCGCGTGCCTGTCCATGATCAAGAGAGGAGCACCGCGCTGGCGCGTACTTGTGCACGGCGGTGCATCGCTGGCACGAGCGCTCGGTCGACCTTTTGGCCGCATCGCGTGCGGCCAAGCGCCGCAATTGCGCTTTTTCCTCGCCCTGATTCTGCATGGCCTGGGCAAGATCGTCGGCGTGGCCGGCATTCGCGTCGCCCATCGTTAGCCGAACGGGACAAGGCTCCGACATGCATTTGCTTTTCGCTCTCCCCGGGTTGCATCGCTTCGCTCGCGGTGCCGAGGTCGTATTCGAATCGGTCGCCCAGCAGATTGCCTTGCGCGGTGAGCATAAGGTGACGCTGGTCGGTTCGGGTCAGGCGGTGGCGGGTCGGGCCTATGATTTCGCTCATGTCCCGGCGGTGTCGCGCGCGCACTTCGAGAAATGGCCGAAAATGCCGTTTCTACGCCACGAATTCATGTATGAGGATCTGACCTTTGCCGCCGGGCTGGCCGCATCGGGGATTGTCGGCAAGGCCGACGTGACGCTGACCTGCAGCTATCCCTATACCAGCTGGGCCTTGCGCCGCCCGCGACTATTTGGGCGCAAGCCGGCCCATGTGTTCGTCACCCAGAACGGGGACTGGGCAGTCAGCGGCAACGGACCCGAGCCCAGCCAGTTCGGTTGCGACGGGCTGATCTGTACCAACCCGATTTATTATGAGCGCAATCGGCAGCGCTGGAATTCGACCCTGATTCCCAACGGCGTGGATCCGGCGCGGTTCGCGCCAGGGCCACAGCGCAAGGCCGAACTCGGCCTGCCGACCGACCGACCGGTGGTGCTGATGGTCAGCGCGCTGGAGCCCGG
>NZ_JANMWY010000156.1:0-2393 GCF_031380695.1 Sphingomonas sp.
CCCGGGTCCGAAATGCCTATTCCACCTAACATTCTACCGACATAGCCGGTTGCCCGGCATCCCCAAGATAGGCGCGACAGAGCGTCGCCGCAACCTTGCGTCGCGGAACAATCATCGCTTGACCGGGGAACTACAAGCGAACAGGCAGCGTTGAGGGACCTGTGTTGCGCCTTTGCGTACAGTTTCGAACGGGACTTCGTGCCCGAAACAGGGGATTATATTATGAAGAAAATGTCTTTCGTTCTGCTCGGTGCCGCCGCTCTGTCGATGGCCGCTTGCAACAAGAATGCCAATGAAGTCGCCGCCGACAATGTCGAAGCCAACGCCGGTGCGATGGCCGACAACATGGATGCGATGGCCGAAAATACATCGAACGACGCGATGGAGGATTCGCTCCATAACCAGGCCGACCAGCTGAAGGACAAGGCCGACAACGTCGCCGACAATGTCGCCGCCGGCAAAATGACCGAAGGCCAGGGCAACGCCGCGGTCAACGCGATGTAATTTCATCGACCTCGCGACGTTCGAGGTCGAATGAATTGACAAGGGGTCGGCGTCGCAATGCGGTGCCGGCCCTTTTTCGTTGGCGACCGATCGCCTAGGGAACAGGCTTGACCGACACCCCCGCCATTCCCGCTGCGACCCTGATCCTGGCCCGACAGGCAAGCGCCGGCGTTCCGCAACTGCTCATGGTCGAACGCGCCGCGACGATGGCGTTTGCGGCCGGAGCGATGGTCTTTCCCGGGGGGCGAGTCGATCTCGAAGACCGCCAGGTCGGCGCACTGCTCGGCATCGCGCACGGCGCGGCGATTGTCGCCGCGATCCGCGAAACGATCGAGGAGACCGCCGTTCCGGTGGCGCTCGATCCGCTCCCGTCGTGCGAACTGGCGCTGGCATTGCAGCAGGAATTGCTCGCCGAAGTGCCGCTGGCGGTACTGCTCGAGCGGCACGGGCTGACGATCGTGCCGGACAAATTGACCCCGTTCGCGCACTGGATTCCCAAGTTGCATGTCGCCCGGCGGTTCGACACCTTGTTCTTTCTTGCCGAGTCGCCGCCCGGTGACTGGCAGCCAGTGGTCGGCGAGCATGAGAATCGGAGCGCCGCCTGGCTCAGTGCGGGCGAGGTTCTGCGCCGCGACGCCGCCGGCGAAGCGAGCTTGATCTTCCCGACACGGTGCACCCTGCACCGGCTGGCGCAGCATGGCTCGATCGCGGCGATGCACGACGACGCGGGCCGCCACCCGGTCGAGCCGATCTCGCCGTGGATCGCGGAGCAGGACGGCGAGCGGATGCTGACGATCCCCGCGCACCTCGGCTATCCAATCATTCAAGAGCGGATCGCGGAGATGTGGCGCAATTGAGTGCCACGATTCCGGCGTCGCGATTCTGGCAGTATTTCGACAAAAAAGGGCCCGCGATCGCTCGCGAGCCCTGTTTTTAGATCGGGTTAGCCAGACCTACTTGAGGTGGCCGGACAGATGCTTGTTCATTTCGAACATGGTGCAGCTGTCCTTGCCGAAGATCTTCTTCAGCTTGTCGTCCGCCAGAATCTCGCGCTTGTTCGCCGGATTCTGCAGATTATGCTGGCGGATGTGCGCCCATACCTTCGACACCACTTCGCTGCGTGGCAGCGGTGCGGCGCCGACGATGGCGGCGAGATCGGCCGACGGGGTTACCGGGCGTGCCAGTCCTCCGCCAGCTTTGCGCGGTGTCCCAGTCGTTGCTTTTGCCATTTTGGCCCTCCTGTTGTTCGGCGCCGAGGTAGAGCGCAATCTTGCCCCCCTTGCAAGGGGACACAGCGACTTCCGCAATTAACTTTGCGCAAGGGGAAACGGCACGACGCGATTGTTTGCGTCATGGCCGATATCGGCGGGGCCGGCAAAGGCGATTCCGGCCCGCCCGCACCAGTCGCGGACGATCGCTTCGGCGGTGCCGCTCCACACCGGATCATTTTCCGGAATATCGCTGACCCGGCCGAGGCCGATGGCGCGGACACCGGCGATCGCGGGCGAGCGGGTGAGGTGAAACATCGTCCGATCGATGCGATAGAGATGCTCGGCGACATCTTCGATCAGCAGTTCGACGCCGCTAAAGTCGGGTTCGAGCGGGGTGCCGAGCAGGCTCGACAGTACGGTCAGGTTAAACGCCATGGCCGGGCCGGTCAGGCCGGGCTCGAGCGCGGCGGGGTCGCGGTAGATCAGCCAGTCGAGCGCGCGGTTGACCGCCGCCTCCCCGCCGTCGCGCAGCACATCCTGGACCATCGGTCCGTGGGCGACGGTGAGGCCCGCCTTGTGGAACCCCGCCAGGAGGAAACCCGCGTCGCTGTAGCCGAGATAGGTTTTTGCGCGGGCGGCGTGCGGAAGGTCGGCGAGCGCCGCTTCGGCGATGCGGTT
>NZ_JANMWY010000160.1:0-2102 GCF_031380695.1 Sphingomonas sp.
GCTCTGCCCCTGCCCGCGCACCCGGATCGAGGTTGCAGTGCCGGCCTGGATGACCAGCGCGCGGCCCGCACCGTGGACAAGCGAACTGGCCGTGCTCGATGCGAGGTGGTTATGCCCGGCCAGTAGCAGGTCGATGCCCGCTTCGCAGATGGCGACCAGTGCGTCCTGCTGATGATCGACCGGCACGCCCATGCCGGTGCCGGTTGGCAGGGCAAACAGCGGATGGTGGGTGACGAGGACGCGGACCGCTTTCGGGTCGGTGGCAGCGAAGCTCTCGCGGATGAAGGCGATCTGCTCGTGGCTGACGCTGCCATCCTTGAACGTCGCCGATCGCGCCGTGTTGATCCCCATGATGCTGACGCCGGGCAGCTCGTGGAACGGGCACAAACTCTCGTCGATATATTTCTTGTAGCGTCTCAGCGGCGACAGGAAGCGGCGCAGCACATCATATAGCGGCACATCGTGATTGCCGGGCACTGCCAGCACCTCATGGCCCGCCTCGCGCAACCGGTCGAGAAACGCACCGGCCTCCTCGAACTGCGATGTTCGCGCGCGCTGCGTAAAGTCGCCGCTGATGACGATCAGGTCGGGCTTCTCTTCGTCGACGCGGCGTTCGACCGCCGTGACGATCGCCGGATCATGCGCGCCGAAATGGAGGTCGGATAAGTGAAGGATGCGGGCCATGGCGAGTGAACGCGGCGGGCCGGATTCGGGTCCATCTCGCGCGGGACCGCCATCTTGCGCGGAACCACAGGTCGGTTAGGACAGGTTATGGACAGGACCGAAGCGAACAGCGGCACGCGCGACATCCCCGAACATCTGCGGTTCGACGAGGACGCGCTGGCCGCGTGGATGGCAGAGCATGTCGCGGGATTTGCCGGGCCGATCAGCGTCAGCCAGTTCGCCGGCGGCCAGTCCAACCCGACCTACAGGCTGACCACGCCGGGCGCGAATTATGTCCTGCGCCGCAAGCCGCCGGGCAAGCTGCTGAAGGGTGCCCATGCGGTCGAGCGCGAAGCGCGGGTGATGCAGGCGCTGGGTTTGGCACGCTTCCCGGTGCCGCGAGTTCATGCCCTGTGCGAGGACGAAACTGTGCTCGGCACACCGTTTTTCGTGATGGACATGGTCGATGGGCGGATTATCTGGGACGCGGCCTTCCCGGGTATGAACAACGCCGAACGCGCCGCCCATTTCGACGCGATGAATGCCACCATTGCCGCGCTGCACAGCCTTGACCCGGTCGCGATCGGGCTGGGCGATTATGGCCGCGCGGCGGGCTTCGTGGAGCGTCAGGTTGGCCGCTGGTCAAAGCAATATGAAGGCGACGTCGAAGCCGGTCGCGTCCCGGCGATGGATTGGGTAGCCGAATGGCTGAAGCAGCATCTGCCCGCCGATCGCGGCGAATCGCGCGTGTTCCATGGCGACTTCCGCTGCGACAATATGATCTTCGATCCCGCCCGGCCAGAGGTCGCGGCGGTACTCGACTGGGAATTGTCGACACTCGGCGATCCGGTCGCGGACTTTGCCTATCATCTGATGATGTACCGTATGCCCGCCAAGCTGTTCACCGGCATTGCCGGGATCGACCTGGCCGCGCTCGGCATTCCATCGGAGGCCGACTATGTCGCCGCTTACTGTGCACGAACCGGGCGCGATCATCTGCCCGACCTCGATTATCTGATGGTGTTCGTGATGTTCCGCATCGCCGCCATCGTCCACGGCATCAAGGGACGGCTGGCGCGCGGCACGGCCTCGTCGGCCCATGCCGCTGAGATGGCGGGGCGGCTGGAGCCGATGGCAGAGCTGGCTTGGGACATGGCGCAGGGAGCGCGAATTTAAATATCCAGCAGCGCGAGCAGCTTCACATCCATCGCCACCCCCGCCGCCCTGCGCTCAGCCATGAACGAGGCGACGTTCGCTCGGGCCACGCGGTGGACGGTGATCTCTTCGCTCGCGACCCCGCCGCCCTCGCCGACCTTTGCCAGCCCGTGGGCGCGGACCAGAGTAAAGCTTTCCGACAGCATTCCGGGCGAGGAGTGGAAGTCGCCGAGCAGCTCGATCCGCGCCGCACGGTAACCGGTTTCCTCTTCGAGCTCGCGCGC
>NZ_JANMWY010000174.1:0-1641 GCF_031380695.1 Sphingomonas sp.
GCGGTGTCGATCGGTGGCAGCCGGTTCGCGCTGATCGCCGGGCCGTGTGCGGTTGAGAATGCGGAGCAGCTGCTGGCGTCGGGCAAGGCCGCGAAGGCCGCCGGCGCGCGGATCCTGCGCGGCGGCGCGTTCAAACCGCGCACCTCGCCTTACTCATTCCAGGGACATGGCGGCGACGGGCTGAAACTGCTTGCCGAGGTCGGCAAGGAACTGGGCATGCCGGTCGTCACCGAAGTGGTCGAATCGGCCGACGTTGCGCTCGTCGCCAAGCACGCCGACGCGATCCAGATCGGCGCGCGCAACATGCAGAATTTCGCGCTGCTCAAGACGGTCGGGCAGACCCGCACGCCGGTCATCCTCAAGCGCGGCATGGCCGCCACGGTCGAGGATCTGCTGCTGGCCGCCGAATATATCCTCGCCGGGGGCAATGATCAGGTGGTGCTGTGCGAGCGCGGCATCAGAACATTCGAGACCGCGATGCGTAACACGCTCGACCTCGCCGCCGTGCCGTGGCTCAAGATGAAGAGCCATCTTCCGGTAATCGTCGATCCGTCGCACGGCACCGGTATTCGCGCGCTGGTCGCGCCGATGGCGCTGGCGGGCGCTGCGGCGGGGGCGGACGGGTTGATGATCGAGGTCCACCATGACCCCGCCACGGCGCAATGCGACGGCGCGCAGTCGCTGTTCCCGCATCAGCTCGAGGCGCTCGGCGCGCAACTGGCGCAATTGCTGCCGGTGGTCGGTCGAACGCTGTGACCGGCGCGGGGGCAGGGCGAGCGGCGAGCCTGGTGCGGCGGCTGGCGGGTCAGGTCGACCCGCTGCGTCTCCACGCTGCGCTGGCGGCCGACGGACACGAGCTGCCGCCGCTGTTCATCCAGCGCACGGGCGGCCCGGCGCTGATCGTCGAGGCCGCCGCAATCCGCGCCATCTGTCGCCAGCAGGATGTTGTGCTCGATGCGCTCAGCGAGGGCGGGCGCGCGGCGCTGGCGACGCTCGCGGACCAGCTTGCCGATCATGTCGTCGATCGCACGGACGACCGGGTGGCGTTGCGCTTCAAGCGGTGCACGGCACCCGAGGAATATGACCGCGCCCATGCCACGACCCCGTTCGACATCTTGCGCGCGCTGGCGTTCGGCCATGGTTCGATCGACCGCGATGAGCCGTTCGCGGTGGTGGCGGCGGGCGTGATCGGGTTCGACAGTGTCGACCTGTTCGAGGAACTGCCGGCGCGCGCCGAGGGGGACTTCCCGGACTATGTCTTCTGGCTTGCGGAGAGCGTTATCATCGTCGAGCCGAGCGGCGCAGCGCGGCTGATCTGCACTGCCTTCGGCAGCGACGACACCGCCATCGCGCACCGCGTCGCGTCGCTGGCGCAGGAGCGATTGGCGCGGCTGTCGTCGCGCTGTGAGTTTGCGCGCGAGGTCGGACCGCCGGTCGTTTCCACAGCCAACACCGCTGAGCAGCACGTCACGACTGACCTCGACGATGTCGTCTATGCCGCGATCGTGTCGGACCTGAAGGAAAAGGTCGCAGCGGGGGATATTTTCCAGGTTGTTCCGAGCCGCGCCTTCCGCACCCCCTGTGCCGATCCGCGCGCCGCCTTCGTCCGCCTCGGCGCGGCCGATCCCAGCCGCTATCTAT
>NZ_JANMWY010000183.1:0-4370 GCF_031380695.1 Sphingomonas sp.
GGCGATGCCGACCGCGATGCCGACAAGGTGGCCCACGCCGATCAGCGCCATCGACATCAAGGCGGAGACGCTGGTCGCGCTTTCGCTGCCGATGCGGAAGGTGCGGGCGGCGTCGCCGGTGACGAGGCCCATGTAGGTCAGCAGCTGATAGGCGGCGGAGACGACCGAGGCGCTGACGATCATCGCCAGCCCGCGCTTGTTTTCGGCTGCGCCGCCTTCGCCCATGCCGACCTTGAGCACTTCGGCGGCGGCGACGCCTTCGGGATAGGGCAGGTCGGAACCGGTGACGAGCGCGCGGCGCAGCGGGACCGAATACATCACGCCGAGGATGCCGCCGACGGCGATGACCGCAGTCGACAGCCAGAAGGGAAAGCCGGTCCACCAGCCGACCATGATCAGGCCGGGCAGGACGAAGATGATTGCGCTCAGCGTGCCGGCCGCGCTGGCGATGGTCTGGACGATGTTGTTCTCCTGGATCGTTGCGCCGGAGAAGTTGCGCAGGACGGCCATGGATATGACCGCGGCTGGGATCGAGGTGGCGAAGGTAATGCCGATCTTCAGCCCGAGATAGACGTTGGCAGCAGTCAACAGGACGGTAATGACCGCGCCGAGCAGGACCCCCCGCAGGGTCAGTTCGCGGATCGGATTGGTGGTCAAGCTGCTCTCCGTCATGCCCAGCCCTCATCGAGAAAGCGCGTTGCGAAGGCGCAGTGGAGGGCGACGCCACGCGCCAGCGATGCCTCGTCGACGTGCATTTTTGCGTTGTGGATCGGGGCTCGGGAGGCGGGATCGCCGTCGGGCGGGGCGACGCCGAGGACGGCCATCGCGCCGGGGACCTGCTGCAGCACGTAGGAGAAATCCTCGCCGCCCATGATTGGCGCGGGGATGGTGTGATAGGCGGCCGGGCCGAACAGGTCGGCCGCGATGCGCTCGATGAGCGCGACGGCGCGCGGGTCGTTCATGGTTGGCGGATAGCCTTGGTCAAACGACACGTCGGCGGTCGCGCCATGGACGTCGGCGATGCCCTTGACGATGCGCTCGAACGCCGCGTGCATGGCGTCGCGCCGCTCGGGGCTGAGCGTGCGCAGCGTGCCGAGTAGGTCGACCGTGTCGGGGATGACATTATGCGTGTCGCCAGCGGTCATCCTGGTGATCGACAGAATTGCGGGATCGGCTACGGGGACGCGGCGGGCGACGTGCGACTGGAGCGCGAGGACCGCTTCGCAGGCGATTGGGATCGGGTCGATCGCATCGTGCGGCATGGCCGCGTGGCCACCCTTGCCGCGGATCGTGGCCATGACCTTGTCGGTCGAGGCGAGCAGCGCGCCCACGCGGCAGGCGATCAGGCCGCCGGGGACGTTGGGGAAGACGTGGATGGCGAACGCCGCGTCGGGCGCGGGGTCGTCGAGCAGTCCTTCCTCGATCATGTGGCGAGCGCCATGCTCGCCCTCCTCCCCCGGCTGGAACATGAACAGGATGGTGCCGGCGATGTCGTCGCGGCGGGCGCACAGGATGCGAGCGGCGGCGGCGAGCATCGCCGAGTGAGTGTCATGGCCGCAGGCGTGCATGTGGCCGGCGACGCGGCTGGCGAAGTCGGCACCCGTATTTTCGTGGATCGGCAGGGCGTCCATGTCGCCGCGCAGCAGGACGGTGCGGCCGCGACCTTTGCCGCCTTCGAGCCGGGCGATGAAGCCGGAGGTGCGCCGGCTGTCGCGGATGTCGAGCGGCAGGCCGGCGAGCGCGGCCTTGAGTTTGGCGGTGGTACGGTGGCAGTCGAGGCCGAGCTCGGGATCGGCGTGGATCGCTCGGCGCAGCGCGATGGTTTCGCCATGGGCGGCCTCGGCGGCGGCGGTCCAGTCGGTCTGCTGGAGGGTCATGAGGGCGCTCCGTTGCGCGATGCGGCCGTAGACGGGAGAAAGCTCGAATGACGGCGGAGCACCTGCCAACGACCATCCTGCTCGACCCAGACGTCGGTAAGCAGCACACGTTCGTCGACGCATTGGCCACGATAACGGACCTTCCAGCAGGCCTCGATCGTCGCGACGATGGTGCTGCCGACAGCGACCTGCTTTATCACGCGCGACTCGAGGGCGGCGATATCCATCCCGTCGAGTGCCGTCAGCCATGCCTTGAGATCGACTGATACCGGGCCGGACGGGCGCACCGCGACCAGCTCGAATTCAGGGTGGATCATCGCCCGTAGCGCGTCCTTGTCCTTTGCCAGCAGCGCAGCGCGCCAGGCTTTTTCCAGCTCGGTGACGTCGGGCGCGGCCACGCTCAGCGCCCCCGGAACAATCCGCCGAGGATGCCGAGGATCAGCTGATTGCCGAACTGGCGACCGACTGACCTGGCGATGGCGCGGGTGGGGGACTGAGTGACGTCTTCGGCGACGACCGCTGCGGCAGGTTCGTTGGTCAAATCATGGACACCCGAGAGATACCAACCCATATCATCATGCTCCCTTCCCGGTGATTGCGACGACCGAGCTGGCCGCTAACCGTTCAACGCCATAAAGAGCAATTCTTATCGTATCAGGGTTGATCCTGACTGCTGTGTCGGCCACTCGTATCCATAGAGCTCAAGCGTGGATAGGGGAATGTGAAGATGTCCGACGAAAAGCCAGCGGCAGAAGTCGACGTCACCAAGGAATGGCGGGCGACGCATGGCCAGCAATCGGCCGCCAAGCGCCTCCGCATTTTTGCGGCGCTCGCGTGGATCGTTGCGATTGGCGGCGAGGTCGCCGGGATCATCCTGCTGCGTCAGCACAAGTTCGACCACGGGAACCTCCCGCTGCTGATCGGCATCCTGGTCGGGATCGCAGTCTTCGCGATTGCCGGCAGTTTGATGTGGAAGGCGGCCAACAAGCAGGATCCGGCGCGCGCGTCCGACACTGCCAAATTCTTCTTTCAGAACCAGCTCGGTGCGATCATCACGCTGATCGCCTTCCTCCCGCTGATTGTCCTGATCTTCATGGACAAGGACATGGACCCGAAGAACAAGAAGATCGCCGGCGGGGTCGGGGCCGTGCTGGCGGTGGTCGCGACGCTGATCGGGGTCAGCTGGAACCCGCCGTCGGTCGAGCAATATACCACGGACATGAACAGCTGCGCAGCGCAGATCAAAGCGGCCCAGCCCACCACGGCCTGTTCGCCGGAAGTTGCCGCCCAGGCGCAGGACATCGCCCGCGATTCCAAGACGGTCGCCGACGCCACGAAGGATGCCGCACACCCTGCCGGTCTGGACGTTGTCTACTGGATCGCTCCGGAGGGCGGCGCGAAGAAGTCTGCTACGCCCCATGTCTTCCACATCTGCCAAAATGTCAGTCCCTTGCGCGGCAAGACGGTCAATCACGGATCGGTGACCGAGGCCTACGCGGAGAATGCGAGCCGCATCACCAAGCAGATTCCGATGGAGCAGGGGCAGTGCGGAATCGCCACTGCCAAGAATGCTGCACCGGTCAACCAGCCAGCAGGGTGACGGAAGGCACGGAGATCGACGAGACGGCCGAGGTAGCAGGCGGTTAGCTCAGCACCTCGAGCCGTTCCTCGTCGAGGCTGCCGGGAATGATCATCACCGGGCAGGGCAGCTTGCCCGAATCATGGCCGGTGAAATCGGCAACGAGCGGGCCGGGGTGACCGCTGCCGCTCGCGCCCAGCACCAGCGCGGCGATGTCGAGGCGGGTGCCGATGAAGCCGCGCACTTCCTGCACCGGGTCGCCCGAGCGCACGGCGATGACCGGCTGGATGCCCGCCGCCTCCATGATCTCGCCGACCGAGGCTGCGACGCTGGCCTCGATCCGCAGGCGCTGCTCTTCCTCGATCGCCGCCTGGACTCCACCCCACTGGACGAAGTCCTGCGGCTCGACGATCGCCAGCACTTCGACCATGCCGCCGGTCTTGGCGGCGCGGCGGGCGGCGAAGCGCAACGCGACGCGCGCCTCGGCGCTGTCGTCGATCACTACCAGATAGGTGCGTTTGGGCGGGCCAGCTTCATCCATGGCCATGAAGCTGCACACAAACGGGGCCGGGTTGCAAGCGGTCCCCTTGACCAGGGGAGAGGCTTGGGCTTTGGCTCGGTCAACCGTTCCGCCCGAGGGATTGCCCATGCCGACCGAGCTCAAGATGCCCGCCCTCTCGCCGACGATGGAGGAGGGAACGCTAGCCAAATGGCTGGTCAAGGAGGGCGATACGGTCAAGTCGGGCGACCTGCTGGCCGAGATCGAGACCGACAAGGCGACGATGGAATTCGAGGCGGTCGACGAGGGCGTGATTTCCAAGATCCTGGTTCCCGAGGGATGCGAGGGGGTCAAGGTCGGGGCGGCGATTGCGTTGCTGACCGGGGAAGGGGAGGAGGCTAGTGCTCCTGCGGTC
>NZ_JANMWY010000205.1:0-5163 GCF_031380695.1 Sphingomonas sp.
TTGGCGACAGACCCGTCCGCCCGACTCCCGCCGCGCATATGGGGGAAAGGCGGGGCGCGATCAACCAGTCGCCGTCGCGCCCCTCCGCCTCACATCATATGGTGAGTCTTGCACACCCGAACTTTTTTCCCGTGGCGCATATGCGTGTGACACATGCGCTTGCTGTGCATCGCGTGAGTGCCGCTCATAGAGGAGTGCATGCTGCTACTCTCATGCGTCGCGGTCGTCGACGTCGTGCTCATGGCCTTGTCCGGCATCGCCATCGCGCCCATCGTCTCCGTCGAATTAGTCGTTTGGGCCATTGCGGCGGTGGCCAGCATGCCGGCAGCAAGCCCGATCAAAATCCTCATGTCACTCTCCTGCTTAAGGGCGTCAGGGAATCGACGAGAGAGCAGTTCCGATCTGGAAAACGGTCGCACCGGGATCGAGCGACAGGCGCCCGGCCAGTAATACGGTTTCCCGCACACTGGCATAGGCGTCCAACGCACGCTCCCGTTTTCGACCGTCCAGCAACAGCACCTCTCGCGCGACGACGCTGGGGACCAAACGGAGGAAGGCGGCATAGCGTTCCGCCGCCGCCTTTCTCGAGAGCGACTGGGCTAGCTTCGAGCGACGCGAGTTGGTCGGGTCGCCGTCGCGCATCAGCGCCCGCAATTCCGCCTCGACCGGGGCCAGGTCGAGCGCGGCGTAGGACAGGGCACGGCCGGCCGACCCCTCCGCCAGCGGCAGCAGCCGGGCCACGTCGGCGTCGGGCAGCTCGCGGCGCAGGACCGACGCCAGGGCCGCGTCGTCGAGCGGCTGGAAATCGAGCCGGCGGCAGCGCGAGCGGATCGTCGGCAACAATCGCCCCGGCGCATGGGCAACCAGCAGGAACAGACAGTTGGCCGGCGGCTCCTCCAGCATCTTGAGCAGCGCATTGGCCCCTTCCGCCTCCAGATCGTCGGCAGCATCGATGATCACCGCGCGCCACGGCGACAGGAACGGCGTCGAACCAAACAGCGACCCCAGCTTGCGCACTTGGTCGACACTGATGTTGCGCCGCAGCTTGTCGCCCTTGTCGTTGAGCTCGCGCTTCAACAGGCGAAAATCGGGGTGGCTGCCGGCTGCCATCAAATGGGCGACGGGATGATCGGCTGGCGTGTCGAGGCCGGCTAAATCGACCGGCGGACCCGCCCCCTCGGCGAGAATGCGCAGCGCCGCAGCGCGGGCGAAACAGGCTTTGCCCACCCCGCGCGGCCCGGCCAGCAGCCAGGCATGGTGCAACTTGCCCGACGCGACCGCCTCGGCGAATTGGGCGACCGCGCGATCCTGTCCGGCGATCATGGCAAATCGTCCAGCGCGGCGAGCAGGCGCGCGGTCACCTCCGTCTCGCTGCCGCTGGCGTCGATCAGCCGCACCCGCTCGGGTTCCTCGGCGGCGATCCGCTGAAACCCCTCGTCGACCGCGCGATGAAAGCCAGCATCCCGCCCACCGATCCGATCCGACGCACCGCCGTCGCGCTCCTCCGCGCGCCCCCGCCCCTCCGCTTCGCCCAGCGTCAGCACCAGTGTCCGATCAGGCAGAAAATCCTCGCTCCCGAACCGGTGCAACGCGCGGATCGCCTCCCCGCCCAGTCCCAGCCCGCCGCCCTGATAGGCGATACTGCTGTCGACGAAGCGGTCCGACAGCACCCACTGCCCCGCGTCGATCGCCGGGCGGATGGTCTGTTCGACATGGTCGGCGCGGGCGGCGGCGAACAGCAGCGCTTCGGCGCGCGGCGACCAGCGCCCCTCGTCCCCCGTCAGCAGCAACCCCCGGATCGCCTCGGCCCCCGGACTGCCGCCCGGCTCGCGCGTCGTCACCAGGTTGATGCCGCGCCCGCGCAATGCGGCCGCCAGTTCGCGCAGCTGGGTGGACTTGCCGACCCCCTCGCCGCCTTCGAGCGTGATGAACCGGCCCCGGCTCATCCCATTCTTACCCACGCCAAGGTCAAGCCATGCCGAGCAATTGCTTCAGCCCGATCCACGCCCGCCCGAAAAATCCGGCCTCGCTCACCGCTTCCCCGGCGACCAGCGGCATCACCTGCGGCCCATTGTCGGTCGTGACGACCAGGTCGGCGACATGTGCGCCCTTGGCGATCGGCGCCTTCAGCGGCCCGCTGTAGCGGATCCGCGTCGACTTGATCTGGCTACCGAGCCCGGCCGGCAGGGTCAGCGCGATCGGCCCCGGCGCGACCAGACTGACGTCGCTCGCCGAGCCCAGCTGCACCTTGGCGCTGCCGACCCTCGCCCCCGCCGCATAGAGCGGCTTGGTCGTCCAGGCGTTGAACCCCCAGTTCATCAGCCGCACGCCTTCCGCGATGCGCTGGTTGAAGCTCGCCATCCCCGCCATCACCACGATCAGCCGCCGCCCATTCTGCTCGGCCGACCCGGTAAAGCCATAGCCCGCCTCGTCGGTATGCCCGGTCTTCAGCCCGTCCGCCCCCGCCACCCGGTCGAGCAGCGGATTGCGATTATCCTGCTTGATGTCCGCCCCCGACCCCAGCGTTTTGCCCCACGTAAACGACGCCTGCGCATAGAATTTCTTGTACAGCGCCGGATGCCGCTCGATGCTCGCCCGCGCCAGCTTGGCCAGGTCGCGCGCCGTCACCATCGTCACGTCATTGTCGGGCCAGCCATTGGGCGTCCCGAAATAGCTGTTGGTAATGCCCAGTGACTTGGCCAGCGCATTTTCCTGCGCGACGAATGCCTGTTCGGTCCCCGCAACGCATTCCGCCAGCACGATCGCGGCGTCATTGCCCGACAGCGTGACGATCCCGTGCAGCAGATTCTCGACGCTGACCTGCTCGTTCGGCGACAGGAACATGGTCGATCCTGCGGCGGGGCCGTGCCACTTGGCCCATGTCTCGGGCTGGACGGTGCACATCTTCGCCAGTGACAGCTGGCACTTGTCGATCAGCTCGAACGCCAGTTCGGTTTCCATCATCTTGGCCATCGACGCCGGCGGCATCCGGCGATCGGCGTCCTTGGCCAGCAACTCCGCCCCCGACGACAGGTCGATCAGATAGGCGATCGGCGCCGGCGTCTCATAGGGCGGAGCGGCGGCGGGCGCGGCGCTCGCCAGGGTCAGGGCGACGGCGGTGGTGAGCAGGACGGCACGGGTCAAATGGACGACTCCCGGGGATGAACGATTGCACCCTCTCTACCCCCGCCATGGCCGTGGTGCGAGCCTTAACGCCGGGCGATCGCATCCGCGAGTAGCCCGACCGATAGCGCGTAGAAATTGCTGCAATTATATTCCAGGATCACCCGGTAATTGCTGGTCAGCAGATAGGCGGGCGCAGTGGGTCCATCGGGCTCCAGCAGCGACGCGGGTTCGTCGTCAGGCAGCGTGCGCCCGGTCGGCACCACGCCCAGCGCGCGCCACTCGCGCATCGTCAGCCACCGGCTATGCCGTGCGAACACCCGCGTGCAACGTGCTGCAACGACGTTGTTCCTGACCGCCGCCCGATCGAAGGTTGCCGGCACCCGCGCGGCCACGCCCCACGACACCCCCGCCTTCCAGCCCGCATTCTTGAAGAAATTGGCGATCGACGCCAGCGCGTCGCTCTGGCTGCTCCAGATATCGACCCGCCCGTCGCCGTCGCCGTCGACCGCCAGCTTGAGCACCGCCGACGGCATGAACTGCGGATAGCCCGTCGCCCCCGCCCAGCTCCCGCGCAGCCGCGAACGCGGCGTCCCCCGGTCGATCAGCTGCAGCGCGGCGATCAGCTCGCCCTCGAACAGCGCACGCCGCCGCCCGTCGTACGCCAGCGTCGCCAGCGAATCGAGCAGGTCGAACCCGCCGGTGACCACGCCGTAACTCGTCTCATGCCCGAAGATCGCGACCGGCATCGCGGCATCGACCCCGGTCCGCGTCTGCAATCCCCACAGCCGCGTCCAGTTGGTGGCGTAGACCGTCTGCCCGCGCGCGATCAGCGAGGGCGTGACATGGTCGCGACGATAGGGCGCGAACGGCGGCACTGTCGTCGTTGGCATCACCCCGCCCGGCTGCCCCCGGTCGAGCCGCACAACCCGCATATCGAGCGACAGGAACGGGATGATCGAGCTGATCGTCCCCTCGCTCACTCCGGCAGCGCGCGCCCGCGCCGAGATCATCGCCTTGTACCCGGCAAAGCCCATCGCCGCCCCGGTCACCGATGACGGCGTCAGCGCCGGTACTGCCGGCCCCGGCCGCTGCAGGACGACCGTCGGCCCGCTGGGCGGAAAGCTCGGGACCGGCCGAACCACCGGCGGCAGTACCGGCTTCGGCGCGACCATTAGCTCCGGCAATGGCGCCAGCGGATCGGGCGCGACCTGGGCGATCAGCGGCCCCGCCCCGCCCATCGCCAGCAGCATCGCTCCGCCCACCCAAAGAACCACACGACCCGTCACGCATCCCCTTTCGCCGCGCCGCGATGAACGCCCGCTGGCCCTTGCCAGCAGATCATGGCGCTTGCACAGCCATTTCCGATCAGGCTAGCGCCACGGCGTGCGGATGGGTGGCCGAGTGGTTTAAGGCACCGGTCTTGAAAACCGGCGTGGGTGGAAGCTCACCGTGGGTTCGAATCCCACCCCATCCGCCAGCGACACTTTCTTTGACCGATCCGGTGGGCGGCGAAGGTACCCTGGGGTAGCGCGTCTCGGGGAGGTCGGCTAAGGGCCGCCGTCCTTCTTTTGTCGGAGACCATGACGTGGGCGAGCCTGCCATCCTGCCGTTCGACTGGGCCGATCCGTTCGACCTGGAGCATCAGCTGACCGACGAGGAGCGGTTGGTCCGCGATACGGCCGAGGCGTACGCGCAGGAGCAACTCCAGCCGCGTGTCACCGAGGCCTATCTCAACGAGGATTTCGACCGCGAGATCTTGCGAGAAATGGGCGCGCTCGGGCTGATCGGCGCGACGGTGCCGGAGGAATATGGCGGGGCGGGCCTCGGCTACGTCAGCTATGGCCTGATCGCCCGAGCGGTCGAGCGGGTCGACAGCGGCTATCGCTCGGCGATGTCGGTCCAGTCGAGCCTGGTGATGTACCCGATCCTTGCCTATGGTTCTGAAGACCAGCGGCGCAACTATCTGCCGGGATTGGCGAAAGGTGAATTGGTCGGCTGCTTCGGCCTGACCGAGCCCGAGGCCGGATCGGACCCGGG
>NZ_JANMWY010000215.1:0-5585 GCF_031380695.1 Sphingomonas sp.
CGACCGGCTATGCGGCGAATATGGCGCGAATGTCGAACAGGTCGCGCACCGGCTGACGACGCTCGGACGGCCCGGTGCGCGGGGCGTGCCCTTCTTCATGATTCGGGTCGACGCGGCGGGCAATATCTCGAAGCGCTATGCCGGCAACAGTTTCCCCTTTTCGCGCTTTGGTGGGACCTGCCCGCGGTGGAACCTCCACGCCGCCTTCCAGAATGCGGGCAAGGCGATCAGCCAGGTGATCGAGACGCCCGACGGGCAGCGCTACTTCACCATCTCGCGGACGATCGAGCGCCCGATTCGTCCCGATCTCCTGTCGGACGGGCTGCTCGCGGTCGGGCTCGGCTGCGAGCTCAAATATGCCGAGCAGCTGCACTGTGCGGAGGGGCTCGATCTGGCCAACCCGCCGATCACCCCGATCGGCCCCGCGTGCGCCATCTGTCCGCGGATGGAATGCCCCCAGCGGGCGACCGCCCCGGCCGGGCGCGCACTGGCGGTCGAGGAGAATCGCAAGACCATCTCGCCCTACCCGTTCTTGCCTGGCTGATCGGCCCGCTCGTCGGCTTGACAAAAACAGCCTCGCCAGTCATTGGGGCGGCGTTCGGGCGGCCCATCGCGGCCGCTCATCCATTTTTAATACGTTGGGACCAGTCCGATGGCCCAGCCGGCAACCGTCAAGATCAAGCAAGTCAGTTCCGCCGACACCGGCTTCTTCTACGTAACCAAGAAGAACCCGCGCAACACGACGGAGAAAATGTCGTTCCGCAAGTACGACCCGGTCGTGCGCAAGCATGTCGAGTTCAAGGAAGCCAAAATCAAGTGACCCGCTAGAGGGTCATCCCGGTGGCAAGCCGGGATCCGCTTGCTTACCGGGCGTCTCCGCAACTGCGGCGACGCCCGTTTCCGTCTCGGCGCTCATGACATACTCTGGCGGAGCAGCCAGCAGATCGGCAACGGTTTGCGCGAAACGGGCCACGGAGATCGGCTTTGACACATAGGCCTGCGCCCCCGCCGAGCGGATCCGCTCCTCGTCGCCACTGGCCGAGTAAGCGGTGACCGCCATCACCGGGACCGACTTCAATTGCTCGTCCTTGCGCAGCAGGCCGATCAGCTCGATCCCGCTGACATGCGGCAGCTGGATGTCGGTGATCACCAGGTCGGGCAAAAAGGCGCGCGCCATATCGAGCGCCTCCCGGCTGTCGGTCACGGCCTTCGTTTCATGCCCGTGCGCCGTCAGCAGGTCGCAGAACAACTTGATGTTGAGCGCGTTGTCCTCGACAATCAATATTCTGGCCAATCGAATTTCCCGAACCCAAGAACGACAGGGGCGCTGATAAGCGATGATCGCGCATGCGACAAACGACGCCGCCGCCGAATTGCTCCTTCGCGCGCTCGCGGCGACACTGGGCGAACCGCGCCGGGCCGAGCGGTTCCTGGCGCTGACCGGGCTCGACGCCGATGAGCTTCGCCGCCGTGCCGAAGAGCCAAGCCTGCTCGGCGCGCTGCTCGATTTTCTCGAGAGCCATGAGCCGGACCTGGTCGCGGTGGCCGAAGATGTCGGCGTGACCCCGGCGCGGCTGGTCGCGGCGCGAGCGGGGCTCACCGCATGACCCGGCCCCTCCTGATCACCGATTGCGACGAAGTGCTACTGCACATGGTGTCCCATTTTCAGGAATGGCTGGCCGAGACGCACGACGTCCACTTCGCGTTCGAGACCGGCCAGTTCGCCGAGGCGCTGACCCATGTGCCGAGTGGCGAGACCCTGCCCGACGAGCGGGTGTGGGAGCTGCTGTGGCGCTTCTTCCGCGAGGAGATGCATCGCCAGACGCCGGTCCCGGGCGCGATCGAGGCGCTGAAGCGAATTGGCGAGGTGGCGGACATCGTCGTCCTGACCAATCTCGGCGAGGACGCCCAGCCGCTGCGCGTCGCCCAGCTCGCGACGCATGGCATCCACTATGAAGTGATCTGCAATTCGGGCGGCAAGGGCGTGCCGGCGCGGGCGATCGTCGAGCGCCATTCGCCGAGCGTGACGGTGTTCGTCGACGACCTCCACATGCACCACCAGTCGGTGGCGAAGCATGCGCCCGAGGTGTGGCGGCTGCACATGGTCGCCGAACCCCGGCTCGCTCCGAACGTCGCCACGCCCGAAGCGGCGCATGTACGAATCGACGACTGGCCGACGGCGACCGAGTGGATATTGGCTAAGTTCGAGGAAGGACCGGCGACGTGAAGACGGCATTGATCACCGGCGTGACGGCGGGCATCGGCGAGGCATGCGCGCGCCTGTTCGTCGCCGATGGCTGGCACGTCATCGGCACCGGGCGACGCGAAGATCGGCTCGACGCCTTGGCGGCCGAGCTCGGCAGAGCCTTGACGCCGCATGCAGTCGACATGCGCCATCGAGCGGCGCTCGAAGCCTTCGCCGCCGGGCTCCCGCCGATCGACCTGCTGGTCAACAATGCCGGCTACGCGACAAAGGCCGATCCGTTGCAGGACGCAGAACTGGACCCCATCCTCGGCATGATCGAGACCAATGTCATCGGGCTGGTGACGCTGACCCGGGCGGTGCTGCCCAACCTCATCGGGCGCAAGGGGGCAATCATCAACCTCTCGTCGGTCGCCGCGACCTACCCCTATCGCGGCGGTTGCAACTATGCCGGGACAAAGGCTTTCGTCCGCCAGTTTACCCTCGGCCTGCGCGGTGATCTACAGGGGACCGGGGTGCGGCTGACGTCGATCGAGCCGGGCATGGTCGAGACGGAGTTCACGGTAGTGCGCAACGGCGGCGACCAGGCGGCGTCGGATGCCTTCTACGCTGGGACAGAGCCGATGACGGCGGAGGATATTGCGAGGACAATCCACTGGGTGGCGACCCTGCCGCCGCATCTCAACATCAACGCCCTCGAGCTGATGCCAGTCAACCAGAGCTGGGCCGGGTTCGCGGTTCACCGTCCGGAGGCTTGACCGCAGCGCGTGCGAGGTGTTGAGGCGAGCGCCATGAGAATCGACCAACGCCTCGCCGAACTCGGCCTCACCCTGCCGCAAGCCGCCGCACCGGTCGCTGCCTATGTGCCCACCGTCGAAGCGGGGGGCATGCTTCATATCTCGGGCCAGATTTCGTTCGACGAGCACGGCGGGCTGATCAAGGGGCGGCTTGGCGACGATCTCGATGTCGAGGCGGGGATTGCGGCGGCCAAACGGTGCGGCGTGATGCTGCTCGCCCAGATGAAGGTCGCGCTCGGTTCGCTCGACCGGGTCGAGCGGATCGTCAAGCTCGGCGTGTTCGTCAATTCGACGTCCGATTTCACCGACCAGCCCAAGGTCGCCAACGGGGCAAGCGAGCTGATGGTCGCGGTATTCGGGGAGGCGGGCAAACATGCTCGCTCGGCGGTCGGCGTCGCCGCCCTGCCGCTCGGCGTTGCGGTCGAAGTGGATGCGATCGTCGCGATCCGCGCCTGACCCGCTCGCGCCGGGTCCGCATGGCTTTGCCCACCGTGGCGTCCATCGGCTAGACGGCATTGGCGAAAACACGCCGACCGCCTTCGCTGCGGCGCTGGAGATTGGCGCGGGAATCGAATGCGATGTTCGGCTGACGAAGGACGACCAGCTCATCGTTTTTCACGACTCGGATGGGTCGCGATTGTGCGACGATCTGGCCGTAATCGGCGATTCGACTCTCGCTGAGCTTGCCCATTTGCGCGTGGGTGATCAGCCGATCCCGACATTGGCCAGCCTCCTCGCCCTTGTCGACGGACGCATACCGCTGCTGATCGAGGCGAAGGTCGACGGCGATTTGTGGCGATTTGGACCGGCGCTGGTGCGGGCGGTTGGCTCATACCGTGGCCGGCTCGGCGTGATGAGCTTCGATCCTCGCTTGGCGCGCTGGCTCAGAACCAACCGGCCTTCGATCCGTCGCGGCCTCGTCATGAAGGGCAATTTGTCCGTCTTCAGGCGTTGGACCGCAATGCGCCTCGCTGACCCCGACTTCCTCGCCGTCGAAACCACCGCGCTCGGGGCGTCGTGGCTGGCGCGCATTCGTCGCCGGATGCCGGTTTATAGCTGGACGGTGAAGACGCGCGAGTTGCGGACGCTCGCCGCTCGTCACGCCGACGCGGCGATCTGGGAAGCCGATGGCCGACCGTGACCAATCCATCCTTGCGCGAATCGCACCGTCGGTGGGCTCTATCGCCGCCGCCGAGTGGGATGCGCTTGCCGGGCACGACCCCTTCACGTCGCACGCGTTCCTGACCCTGCTCGAGGATTCGCAGAGCGTCGGGCGGCACAGCGGCTGGACGCCCGTCCCGCTGCTGATCGACGGCGCGGATGGCGCGCTCGCCGCCGCCGCGTCGGCCTATCTGAAGGCGCATAGCCAGGGCGAATATGTATTCGATCATGGCTGGGCCGACGCGTGGCAGCGGGCGGGCGGAAACTATTATCCCAAGCTGCAGATGGCGGTGCCGTTTACGCCGGTGCCGGGGCGGCGGATGCTGGGCGATCGCTCAGTCTCGCTGATCGCAGCGGCGGAGGCAGTGACGCGCAACAATGGCCTGTCGTCGGCTCACGCGACCTTCATCGCGCCGCAGGAAGTAGCGGGGTTCGAGGCGGCGGGGTGGCTGCTGCGGGAGGGCATCCAGTATCACTGGCAAAATCGCGACTACGCGAGCTTCGACGATTTCCTTGCCGCGCTCGCCAGTCGCAAGCGCAAGGCGATCCGCAAGGAACGGGCGACGGCGCGCGAGGGGCTGGAGTTTCTCGCCCTTCGTGGTGGCGAGATCGGGCCTTCGCAGTGGGACGCGATGTGGCATTTCTACCAGGACACGGGCAGCCGCAAGTGGGGCCGACCCTATCTCACGCGCGCGTTCTTCGCAGGGCTCGGTGCCGCGCTCGGCGATGCGGTGCTGCTGCTGCTCGCACTCCGCGACGGTCAGCCGATTGCAGGCGCGCTCAACCTCGTCGGCAAGGATACGGTCTACGGTCGCTACTGGGGGTGCAGCGAGGAAGTGCCCTTCCTCCACTTCGAGCTAAGCTATTATCAGGCAATCGAATGGGCCATCGCGCATGGCCTGGCCTCGGTCCAGGCCGGGGCGCAGGGCGAGCATAAGCTGGCGAGGGGCTATGAGCCGGTGCTGACCCACTCCGCCCATTTCCTTCCCGATCGCGGCTTTCGCGAGGCGGTGGCGACCTTTCTCGACGGAGAGCGGCGGGCGATTGCATCCGAAATGGGCGTATTGCGCGGAATGCTGCCTTACCGCTCGACCGATTCGGAATAGACTGCGACCTCGCGGCCGGCGGCGCTCGCCCGGCCACGATACATTCCTGGCGTCGTGAATCCCCACGCCGCCTCGCCCGACGGCGCGACCGCGATCAGACCGCCGCTGCCGCCCAGCGCAGCGATATCGGCCAGCACCGCATCGAGCGCCTCCTGCAGTCCCGCGCCCGTCAGCCGAATGCGCGCCGCCAGTTCATGCGCCGCCACCGCGCGGATGAACGCCTCGCCCAGGCCGGTGGCCGATACGGCGGCAGCGCGGTCATCGGCGTAAGTGCCCGCGCCGATTAGCGGCGAGTCGCCGATCCGGCCCCAGCGCTTG
>NZ_JANMWY010000229.1:0-2622 GCF_031380695.1 Sphingomonas sp.
GAGCGCGAACGAGAAGGTCGAGCCCGCGCCGCTGCACTGGCGGTCATAGACCGCGCGTACGGGCGTGCCCTCGGCGAGGTGACCGAGATGGGTCTGGCCGGCGACCTTGGGAAGATCGCGCAGCGTATCGGCGATCTTGCGCGCATTGGCAGAGGCCCGCTCCATGCGCAGATGGACCGTCTCCATCGAACGCAGCAGGAGCCAGCTAGTATAGGGGTCGAGGTGGCTGCCAAGCGTAGTCCTGAGCAAGCGAAGCTCGTGAACCCGCGTCAATTTCCCGCTCACCCCGCCTGCAAGCAAGTCGCTGTGTCCGCCGCAATATTTGGTCAACGAGGTCATGCACAGGTCGGCACCCAGCGCGATCGGGCGCTGCATCAGAGGGCCAAGCAAGGTGTTGTCGACGATTACGAGCGGCCGGGCGCCGGTGCGAGTGCCGACTTCATCGGCGATTGCCACGACAAGCGCGATATCGACCATCGCCGCAGTCGGATTGGCCGGGGTCTCGATGATGATCAGCTTGAGCGGTCCCGCCGTAAGCGCCTCGTTGACCGCTCGCTCGATGTCCGCCCGGTCGCAACCGTCGGTGAAGGCGAAGGACTTCACCCCGAAACCCGGCATGAGGTTGGTCAGCAGCCCATTGGTCCCGCCGTAGATCGGTCGGCTGAACACCACGCTGTTCCCCGGCCGCAAATGCGCCAAGGCAATCGCGCTGTGGGTTGCCATGCCGCTGTTGAACACTGCGGCCGCCTCGGCTCCATCCAATGCAGCCAGCCGTGCCTCGACCATGTCGAGATTGGGGTGGCCGAGCCGCGCGTAGATATGGTTGGGCTTGCCCGCTTCGGGCCCGGTACCGTCGAAATAGGCCTCGTGGATATGCTTCGCCTGGCGGGCCGACGCATAGGCGAAGGTCGAGGTCATGGTGATCGGCGGCTTGGCCGAATTGCCCGCGCTCGCCGGATCGTAGCCGGCGCGAACCGCGAGCGTCTCGGGATGCCAGGTCGGGTCGTGGTGCGCCGTCATGCTCCGGCTTCATCGAGATAGCGGCGGGCGGTGGCGCAGTACCAGTCGAGGAGGCGAATCGTCAGCGATTCCGCGTCGGCACTATAGGGTCCCGGCGTGTAACCAGGGGAGAAGATCCCCCGCTGGTTGTTTTCAGCCAATGCCTTGTCTTGCAAGTTGGTGCGGGTCCATAAATCGGTCAGCGTCTCGACGCTGTAATCGACTCCTTCGACGGCGTCCTCGTGAACCAGCCATTTCGACACGACATGGGTTTCGGTCGGCGAGATCGGCATGGCGGTGAAGGCGAAGGTATATTCGCTGGTCGAATGGCAGAAGACGTTGGGCTCAATCGCCCAGCGCATCGACCCGGTGTCGCCCCCGCCCGCGTCGCACATCAGTTTCGCGACGTTGAACTCACCGTCCATGGTCATTGCTACCGAGCCTTCGTTGAGCGGAAAGCGGACCGCCTGCCACCAATCCTCGCCGGCCGGACCCATCGGCAGGTCGAGCGCGGCGATGCGCTGCTCGAACGCCCGCGAGGCTGCGGAATCGAGGCCGAAATAGGCCGAGGCATTGACCGGGAAGGTGCGCGACAGTTCGGGGTGGCCGGTTGCACAATGGTAGCATTCGCGGGCGTTCTCCATCACCAGCTTCCAGTTGGCCTGTTCGACCAGAACCGAGTGGTGCGCCAACTTGGCATGGGCGAAGTTCTGCGGGGCGAGGAGGGGGGTCAGGTCGCGCCGCATCGTGTCGATCGGCGGCGGCGTGTCGGCGAGGCAGATCAGAATTGCGCCGGCGACGATCTCGAGGTTGACCGGATTCAAGCCATGCTCGCCCTTGTCGAAATCATCCGGCATCCGGCCCGCCGCGAGTAGCCTGCCGTCGAGCCCGTACGTCCAGCGATGATAGGGGCAGACGATCCTGGCGGCATGGCCAGCGCCGACCGGACACAGAACCGATCCGCGGTGGCGACAGCTGTTATGGAAACCGCGCACCGTGCCGTCTCGGCCGCGCATGACCAGGATCGGCCATTGGCCGATAGTTAGCGAAAGATAATCGCCAGGTTCGCGCAGCTCGACCTCAAACCCCACGAACAGCCAGCTTCGGCCAAATACCGCAGCCAGATCAAAGGCGAAGAAATCGCCGTCGGTATAGAAGGGCTGGGGCAGTGAATGGCCGAGAGGCCGCGCGCGCAGCTGCGCCGAAATCTCCTTCAGGTCCACCAGTCATCTCCCGTTCTCGCCATGGTAGGTCGCACGTCGGGCGGGTCGAATGAAAATCGCATTTCCGCATGGCGGCATGTCAAAACATCGGGCGACGGCCCATGGCCATCCGCATGTCATGACCTGAATGCGAAACCCCGATGCCGTAATAGGTTTTGCGGGGATGATACGGGTTGGTTATGTCGTGGCGGTGGATATCATCGCCAACCCCCAGCCGCCCGCGCTGACGCCGGCACCCGAGACGATCGCGGTGCTCGAGACGATTGAGGCGCGGCTGCGCTGGCTGTCGTCGTGGACGATCCATAACGCAAACCACCTGCGCGAGAGCCGTGACGGATTGAAGGTCGGCGGGCATCAGGCGAGCTGCGCGTCGATCACGGCGATCATGACCGCGCTCTAC
>NZ_JANMWY010000233.1:0-5188 GCF_031380695.1 Sphingomonas sp.
GCCCATGCCAGATGATCAAATCGCCCACGGAGCCGACTGGCCAAGCCTCATCGCCATGAACCAGGATCAATATCAGCGCGCCGTGCCTGGGCATGACGCCGGGGCAACGTCGTTCCGGGTCGGCTATGTCATGACCCACTACCCGCGCCTGGCCCAGACGTTCATCACGGGCGAGATCGACGCGGTCGAGCGGGCCGGCGTCGACATTCACTGTTTTGCGATGAACGCCCCCGATGCGGTCGAACTGGAGGCGCCAGGCGCAGGGGAACGCGCCGCCCGCACCATCTATCTCAAGGCCGCGCCGGCGAAAGCTGTCGGTGCATTGCTCGCCATGCTCGTTCGTCATCCTTTCGGGGCGTGCCGCATTCTGGCCAAGGCCATCGCCAGCGGCGGCGGCAACGTCGCTCGAACGATGCGGCGACTGGCCCATGCCGCCCAGGCCGCACTGGTCGCGAACGAGGTGCGGAAATTGAACATCGCCCACCTCCACGCCCATTTCGGACTGGCCCCGGCGACGATCGCCTGGCTGGCGAGCGGCTTCGCATCGCTCGGCGGCCGGCCGGTCGGCTTCAGCTTCACGATCCACGGATTTCACGATTTCGTCGACCCGGCCGAAGCGCGGCTGGACCTCAAGGCGCGTGACGCAAAAGGCGTCGTCTGCATCAGCGATTTTACCCGCTCACAGCTATTCCTCCTGACCGAACCCGCGCTGTGGCCGCGCTTTCATGTCGTCCGATGCGGCATCGATCTGTCCGAGTTCACCTATCGCGCGCCCTCTTCGGCGGAGCCGCCACTGACCCTGCTCGCAGTCGGGCGCCTGTCGCGCGAAAAGGGCTTTGCGCTGCTGATCGAGGCGGTCGCGCAATTGCGGGCCGAGGGGGTCCCCTTCCATCTCCGGCTCGTCGGCGACGGCCCGTTGCGGTCCGACCTCGACGCGGCATCGCTCAACATTCGCGAGTGCGTGACGCTGACTGGCGAACGTCCGCCGTCAGCGGTCCGCGAGGAACTCGGCCGGGCGGATATCTTCTGCCTGCCCTCCTTCAGCGAGGGCCTGCCCGTGTCGATCATGGAAGCAATGGCGGCCGGCGTTCCGGTGGTGACGACGTGGGTCGCGGGCATCCCCGAACTCGCCCAAAACGGCCTGACGGCATTGACCGTCCCGCCGGCGCGCGCCGACGCCCTGGCGGACGCCCTGCGTACCTTGTCCGGCGATCCCGCCCTTCGCCAGCGACTGGCGGCGGAAGCACGGCATCGGGTCGAGCGGTTGCACGACCAGCGCGTGAACGGGCAGCAGATGGCGACGCTGCTCAGGAGCTTTGCCTTATGACCGCGCCGCCACTCCGCGCCGTAGTCGTCGGCTGCGGCGCGATCGCCTATGAGCATCTGCCGTTCCTCGCGTCGTCAGGTCAGGCAGTACTCGTCGGGGTCTGCGATCGATCAGCCGCACTGGCGGAGGCCGCCCGCGACCGGTTCAAGGCAGCAGCTGCCTACACCGACTATGACACGATGCTGGCCGAGGCGCACCCGGACATCGTCCATGTGCTGACGCCACCGCAAACCCACGATGCCCTCGTTCGCGCCGCGCTGGCGGCCGGGGCGCACGTCATCTGCGAAAAGCCGATGACCGGCACCGCGGCGGAAACCGAGGCACTGCTACAATGCGCCGCGCAGGCGGGCCACACCCTGACCGAAAGCCGCAATTTGCTCTTCAACGATCCGCTCATCGAGCTGATCGGCCTAATCGGCGATGGTCGGCTCGGCGACATCATCGAGTGCGACATATTGCTGTCGGTCGATTTCCTGTCGGGACCCTTCGGCGATCGCAACCTGTCGGGTCCGGCCGTCGCGTTGCCCGGCGGCGCGATCCATGATTTCCTGCCGCACCTCGTCTACGTGTTCCAGGCCCTGACCGGCGTGGGCGATATCGCCGAGGTTTATGGCGTGATGCAAAGCCGAAGCGACAATCCTCGCGCCGGCTATGATTTCCTCGATGCACTGATCGACGCGGGATCGGTTCGCGGGCGGTTGCGCATCGCCAGCGACGTCGAGCCCGCCAGCTTCACCGTCACGGTGCGGGGCAGTCGGGCGACGGCGGAAACAGACTTCTACAATCCCGGCCTGCTGTTCCACGGTCCACCCAACGTCGGCAAGCGGTCGGCGCTGGGCCAGATTGCCAACGGTCGTCGCTTGATCCGCGCCGGCTTCACCAATTTTCGCGACAAGGTCATGCAACATGGGCCGATGCACGGGATGGGGCGGATGCTCGACGCAATCTACAGCGCCATCCGAAACGCCGGGCCGATGCCGATCACGCCCGAACAGATGATCGACACCGCCCGCCTGACCGATCGCCTGATCGCACTCGGCCGCCAGCGGTGAAGGTCTTCGTCACTGGTGCGGGTGGCTTCCTCGGCCAGGCGGTCGTACGCACCGCGCAAAGCGCGGGCCATGAGGTCATCGCCCTGCAGCGCCCAACGTCGGCGGTTGCAGCACAGCCGGGAACCCGAACGGTGCTTGGCGATCTTCGGCAACCCTTACCGTCATGGACGGAAGCGCTGGACGGGGTCGATGCGGTCATCCATTGCGCCGCCGCCGCCGGCGGCGTTCTTGCCGAACAGCTCGCCGGGACGGTGCTCGCTACCGAGAATCTTCTCGCTGTCCTGCCCCCGAGTGTCCTCCGGATCGTCCATGTCAGCAGTTTTTCGGTCTATGATTTCGATGTTGCGGGGCGGACCGGCCGCCTCGACGAGGACACCCCGATCGAGCGCCAGCCCCAGCGCCGCGACGCCTACACGCTGACCAAGCTTATCCAGGAGCGGCTCGTTGTCGACCATGCGCTGCGCCAGAAACTCGATCTGGTCGTTGTTCGTCCGGGCGCGATTTACGGTCCGGGCAAGGACTGGGATTTCGGACGGGCGATGAAGGTCGGGCGCTTCGACCTGATCTTCGCGCCCTTCTCGCCGATGCGCCTGATCCACGTCGACAATTGCGCCGACGCCATCGTCGCCGGTCTGACCGCGCCGCTCGAAGGACAACTGATCGTCAATCTCGTCGATACCGAACAGCCGAGCCATTGGCGCTACCATCGCCTGGCGCGGCGGGCGGACTTGCCGGCCGGGATCGGGATTCCGGTTCCTTACACCATCGTCCGGGCGCTTGGTGCATCGGCACGGCTGGTGAGCAGGCTGTTCTTCGCCAACCGCGCCAAACTTCCCGAAATGCTCGACCCTCCGCGCCTGCGCGTTCGCTGGCGCCCGCTGCGCTACGCGAATGGCCGCCCGCGCGCGATGCTGGGCTGGCAACAGCGCGTTTCGCTGCCACAGGGCATCGACACGATGGTCCAATCCGGGATCGCCAAGGGAAATCAGGCACTGGAATCGTCGGACGACGGCGTGAATGTGTAACCGTCGGAAGCTCGAAACGATATTGCCAGAACCGCATCGATCGAAGACACTGGACATACGGATTCTCGCCGCAATTTCCTTGCGCCTCAATAAAAGCAACGGCAGGGATCGGTCTCCGCCGAGCAACGCTCGCGCCAGGATCGGCTGACTCCCATGTTCCGCATCGTTCCCCGGTCCCTGTTCATCAAGCTTGGCTGGACGACCTTTTCCTACGGGACGGTGCAAATCCTGCGCCTGATCAACAACATCATCCTGGCTCGGCTGCTTGCGCCGCCGTTGTTCGGGCTGATGCTGATCGTCAATTCGATCCGCACCGGGATCGAGTTGCTGTCCGATGTCGGCATCAACCAGAACATCATCCGACACGAGCGCGGCGACACGCCGATCTTCTACGATACGGCGTGGACGTTGCAGGCGCTGCGCGGAATGATCCTGGGAGCGATTTGCTTCCTCTCCGGAGGAATGGCGGCGCGCTATTTCGGGGTGCCCGAACTGGCGGCGATCCTGCCGGTGGTGTCGCTGTTCTTCCTTTTCACCGGCTTCGATTCGGTCGCGCGCTTCCTGCTTCAAAAGAAGCTGTCGGTCGCCCGGCTCAGCCTGTTCGAAATCGTCATCGCCTTCCTGTCGCTGCTGATCCACATCGCCCTGGCCCTGATCACGCCGACCATCTGGGCGCTGATCCTGGGCAGCGTCTTCGCCGGTGCGATCACTCTGGTCGGCAGCTTCATGCTCATGCCCGGGCTTCGTCACCGCTTCATCATCGACCGGCCCTCGCTCCGTGAACTGCTGCTGTTCGGCCGCTGGATCTTCGTCTCCTCGATCATCTATTTCGCGGCGATGAACTTCGACCGGCTCTATCTGGCCAAGCACATCTCGCTCGGTCAGCTAGGCATCTTCGGCATCGCCCGCACTCTGGCCGACACGGTCAGCCTGTTCGTCACCCGGTGCAGCACGATGATCCTGTTCCCGCTGGTCGCAGCGATGCGCGGCACGGCGCCGGAGATCAGGAGCCGCCTGCGTCACGGACGGCGCACGCTGTTACTGGCAACGGCAATCGGCCTGGCCGGGTTCACCGCACTCGGCGACCGCATCGTCGGCCTGCTCTACGACGCTCGCTATGCCGAGGCCGGACTGATCCTACCGGTGCTGGCGATCGGGACCTGGTTCGCCGTAATGAGCAGCATCAATGATTCGATCCTGATCGGCCTCGGTCATCCGCGACTGTCGGCGGCGGGGAATGCAGCCAAGTTGCTGGCCTATGTGATCCTCGTGCCGATTGCGCTGACCACGCGTGGCCTCGACGCGGCGATCGTTGCCTTGAGCGTTGGCGAGGTCGCCCGCTATCTCACGCTGTGGGCGTCGTCGCGCGGCGAGGGGCTTGGCTTCGCGCGGGACGACCTGCCGCTGACTCTCATATTCTTCGGCTGCACGGTGGCATTCCGAATGATCTTGCACGCGCTGGCTCTGACGAGCGGCCTTGACGGCCTGTTCCCCTTCGCCTTCGCGTTCCTACGATGAATATGCCTGACAACAGCGAACAGGATCCCCCGGTCAAAACCGGGGATGACGCGGCTCATGGCCATAGCCTTCCGGGGCGCAGCTTTGGCCTGCGCGAGGCGGTCATTATTGCTGTGCTCTGCTGCCTGGTCGCCATCACCGTCGCCTGGCTGCACCGCTAGCGGCCGGTTCGCAGCCACTCTTTGGGTCGGCGCCGCGCTAGACCCAGGTAAAGTGGAATCTTCCACAAGACATAAAGCGGCATTCGCAATAGCGCGCCCGCGCTG
>NZ_JANMWY010000235.1:0-5740 GCF_031380695.1 Sphingomonas sp.
TCGAGCCGCCGCCCGCACCAACGGTCTTCACATCGAGCGAAGACGCGCGGACCGAGAGGTGGCCGACTTCGGTCGTGCGGACGCGGCGCGGCTCGCCATGTTCAATCAGCGCAACGTCGGTCGAGGTGCCGCCGACGTCGAGGGTGAGGATATTGTCGAGCCCGGCGTTCTTCGCGACCCACAGCGCGCCGGTAACGCCGCCGGCGGGGCCCGACATCAGCAGCGCGACGGGGTGTTCTTCGGATTTCTGCGACGACATCAGGCCACCGTCGGAGCGGAGCAGCGAGAGGCGGCCGGTCATCTCGATCTTCTGAAGCTTGTCGCGCAAATTGCGGACGTAGCGGCCGACCAAGGGACGGACGGCAGCGTTGGCGACGGTCGTCAGGGTGCGCTCATATTCCTGCATTTCGGGCAGGACGATATGGCTCATCGAGAGGGGAATGTCGGGCATCACCTCGGCGGCGATGGCGGCGACGCGGCGTTCATGCTCGCCGTTGAGATAGGCGTTGATCTGGCTGATCGTCAGCGCCTCGATGCCTTGCGCTTTCAATTTCTCGAGCTGGGTGCGGATGTCGGCATCGTCGACCGGGCGCACTTCCTTGCCGAACGCGTCCATGCGGCCCTTGATCTCAACGGTGTCTTCGAGGCGGGCGAGCGGTTCGGGCTTGGGCCAGACGATCCAGCCGGCCAGCCCGCCGGGAACGAAGCTGCGCGCGATCTGCATGATCTGGCGATAGCCCTGGGTAGTGACGAGGCCGACACGGGCGCCCTTCCCTTCGAGCATGGCGTTGGTTGCGACGGTCGTACCGTGGAGGAAATAGTCGATCCTGGTCGGCGATACCCCTGCCTCGCTGCACAGCGCATTGACCCCGTTGAGGATCCCCTCGCTGCTGTCGTGCGGGGTCGACGGGGTCTTGTGCCGCCAGAAATCGCCGCTGGCGTCGTCGAACAACAGCAAATCGGTAAACGTCCCGCCAACATCGACGCCCAAACGATAACCCATCTTCATTCCTTGTCTGCGTCGGCGGATGATGGCCGCGCGCGCGATGTGGCGCAAGTTTCGTCGGCGGTGAGCTCAGGGGATGACGATCTGGCGGATGGCGTGTCCGGAAGCGAGCCGGTCGAACAGCGCGTTGATGTCGGACAGCGAGGAGACCGAGGTCAGCAGCCGTTCGACCGGCAGGCGGCCGGCGCGCCACAGGCCGATGTAACGCGGGATATCGCGCGACGGGATGGCGCTGCCCAGATAGCTGCCAATGATCGTCTTGCCATCGGCGACGAGGCTGATCGCGGGGATGGAGAACATCTCGGCCGGGTTGGGCAGGCCGACGGTGACGATCCGTCCGCCGCGCTTCGCCAGCGCGTAGGCGCGTTCGAGGACGGCGGCCTTGCCGACTGTCTCGATAACGATGTCGGGGGGAGCGATGCCGCCCTCCTCGCCCGGGGCGAAGGCGGCGGTGGCGCCAAGTTCGAGCGCAAGTTCGCGCTTTTCGGGCATTGGTTCGATTACCGAGACGGGATTGGCGCCCCCGGCGATGGCGCCGAGCAGGGCGGCGAGGCCGACCCCGCCAAGGCCGTAGATGGCGACGCTTTCGCCGAGCCGCAGCGCTGCGCTATTAAGCACGGCACCAACCCCGGTGAGGATCGCGCAGCCGAACAGGGCGGCGATTTCGGCGGGCACGTCGGTGTCGATCCTGACCGCCGAGCGACGGTCGATGACGGCGTGGCTGGCGAAGGCCGAGACGCCGAGGTGGTGGTGGACATCGCCGACCCCTTCGTGGAGCCGGACGCCACCGCGCAGCAATTCACCCCTGCCGTTGGCGGCGGCGCCGTTGGGGCACAGATAGCCTTGGCCCGAGAGGCAGGCGGTGCAGGCGCCGCACGACGGCAGGAAGGCGAGGACGACGCGGTCGCCGACGGCGAATTGCGCGTCGTCGGGATCGCCGAGCGCCTCGACCATGGCGCAGGCTTCGTGACCGAGCGCCATCGGCATCGGGCGGGGACGGTCGCCGTTGATGACCGAGAGGTCGGAGTGGCACAGACCGGCCGCCTCGATCCGCACCAGCAACTCGCCGGGACGGGGCGGGTCGAGGGTCAGTTCGGCGAGACGCAGCGGGGCGGTGTCGGCATAGGGGCCGGCCTGACCGATGGCGTCGAGCGTTGCGGCGGTAATGGTGATTGGCACCGAAATCTCAGATCGCCTTGGCGGCGCGGAGGCGGTCGAGGTCGGCGGCGTCCAGCCCGAGCAGGTCGCGATAGACTTCGGCGTTGTCGGCCCCGACGGTGGCGGGGGCGAGGCGGCGGATGCTCGACGGCGTGTCGGACAGGCGCGGGAAGCTATTCTGCATCGCGAACTTGCCCCAGCGCGGGCTGTCGACTTCGACCAACGATTTACGCGCGGCGAAGTGCGGGTCCTCAAGCATGTCCTTCGCACCGAAGATGCGGCCGGCGGGGACGCTATATTCGACCATCAGCGCTTCGACTTCCGCGACGGTGTGGGTCGCGGTCCAGGCGGCGATGCGGTCGTCGAGCTCGGTCTGGTGTTGGCCGCGCGCGAGGTGGGTGGCGTAGCGCTCGTCGGTTGCGAGTTGGGGCTGACCCATCGCCGCGCACAGCCGGGCGAACACCGCGTCCTGGTTGGCGCCGATGAGATATTCGCCGTCGCTGCAGCGATAGACGTTGGACGGGGCGATGCCCTCGAGGATCGAGCCGCTGCGCTTGCGGACGTGGCCGCCGACGACATATTCGGGAACGAGGCTTTCCATCACCTGCAGCACCGCTTCGTAGAGCGCGCTGTCGACGACCTGGCCCTTGCCGGTGCGTTCCCGCGCGTGAAGCGCGGCCAGAGCGCCCATGCAGCCATAGGTGGCAGCGAGGCTGTCGCCGATCGACACGCCCATGCGGCTGGGCGGGCGGTCGGGATCGCCGACGATCGCGCGCCAGCCGCCCATCGCCTCGCCGATGCCGCCGAAACCGGCGCGGCCGGCATAGGGGCCGGTCTGGCCATAGCCGGAGACGCGGACGATGATCAGGCGAGGGTTGATGGCGTGGAGCACGGCGGGGCCGAGCCCCCATTTCTCCATCGTCCCGGGCTTGAAATTCTCGATCAGGATGTCGGCCTGGGCGGCGAGGCGGCGGACGATGTCCTGGCCTTCGGGAATGCGCAGATTGGCACTGACCGAGCGCTTGTTGCGGCCGACGACTTCCCACCAGAGTTTATGCTCGCCATGGCCCCAGTCGCGCATCGGGTCGCCGGTTTGCGGGGGTTCGATCTTGATGACGTCGGCACCCATGTCGCCGAGCAGCTGGCCGCAGAACGGACCGGCGATGAGCTGGCCGAGTTCGATGACGCGAATGTCGCTGAGCGCGCCGCGATTTTCCTGTGTCATTTGCCCCTCTTTGGAAACGGGCCGGCGCGGCTGACCATGGCGGGCAGCGGGCGGCCGAATTGATCGCTCATCCACTGCGCGGCGGCGATGGTGGCATCGAGGTCGTAGCCGGTCGCGATGCCCGAGCGGCGGCACAGATAGAGCAGATCCTCGGTCGCGACATTGCCGGTCGCATTGGGCGCGAACGGGCAGCCGCCGATGCCGCCGAGCGCGGCGTCGAGGGTGGTCGCGCCAGCCTGGATTGCCGCCCAGGCGTTGGCGATGGCGGTGTTGCGGGTATTGTGAAGGTGGACGCGGATGGGGAAGCCCGGGAGGCGATCCTGAAGGCGCCCGATGAGATCCGTCACCTGCCCCGGCACGGCGACGCCGATGGTGTCGGCGATGGCGATCTCGTGCGGGCCGGCGGCGGCGACTTCTTCGACGAGGGCAACGACGTGGGCGGGATCGACCTCGCCTTCGAAGGGGCAGCCGAACGCGCCGGCGATGGTCGCCTGGGCGCGGCGGCCCTCGGCGCGGGCGCGGGCGATGATGCGGGCGGCGACGGTGGCGGATTCGCGCGAGGTCTGGCCCTGGTTGGCGGCGGCGAAGGCATCGGTCGCGACCGCCACCGCGCCGACTTCGTGGACCGAGGTACGCAGCGCCCGGTCGAGTCCACGATCGTTCATGACGAGGCCGATGGTGACGACGTCGGCGGGTAGCGACAGGCCGGCGATGACCGCCTCGGCATCGGCCATCTGGGGCACGCGGTCGGCGCGGACGAAGCTCGCGACCTCGATCCGCTTTGATCCGGCAGCGACGGCACGGTCGATCAGCGCGATTTTCTGCGCGGTGGTGAAGAGCATCTGCTCATTCTGCAGCCCGTCGCGCGGGCCGACCTCGACGATCTCGATCATGATGCCAACAATGACCGCACATCGACCATCCGTCCACCGACAGTGGCGCCGGCGGCCACCACCGGGCTACCGTGCGGCGATGGGACAGGTCGCGACCGAAGGCAGCAACGCGGCAATTCCATCTTCCTGACGCTTCCGCTAGAGAAGCCCGATTAGCGGCAAGCCCTTGCGGCGGCTGGCGAAGTTGGAAGGATGGCAAGTGTACGGGGCGGACCAGCCGATGGCCGAGGCGATGCGCGCCGCACTGCGCGCGTGCAAGCGGCATTTCGTGGCGGTGGCGGGGTTCAGCGCGGCGCTGAACCTGTTGTTCATGGTGCCGATGCTGTACATGATCCAGATCTATGACCGCGTGGTGCCGACCAATGGCGGGCTGACGCTGTTGTTCCTGACCCTGGTATTGCTGTTCGGGCTGGGATCGCTGGCGCTGCTCGACCTGGTGCGGTCGCGGCTGCTGGTGCGGGCGAGTGCGCGGCTCGACCGCGAATTGTCGGCGACGTTGATGGACACCAGCCTGGCCGAGCGCGGCGGAACGCTCGACCGGCTGGCGCGGCAGACGATGCGCGAGTTTGATTCGCTGCGCCAGGTGCTGACCGGGCCGGCGATGCTGGCGCTGATGGATGCGCCATGGTCGCCGCTGTACGTGCTGGTGTGTTTCCTGATCCACCCGCTGCTCGGGCTGCTGGTGCTGGCCGGGACCGGCGTGCTGGCGCTGCTGGCGTGGCGCGCGGAGCGAAGCTCGACCGGATCGCTCGGCCGGGCGTCGGACGCGGCATCGACGACCTATGTCGCACAGGAGCAGATCCTCGCGCGGTCCGAAGTCGTCCGCGCGCTGGGCATGCGCGACAATATGGTGCGGCGCCACTTGCGCGAGCGGATGGACATGGTTCGTGAGCAACTGTCGGCCAATTTCGTGACCGGTCGCCACACCGCGCTGAGCAAGTTCCTGCGCCTGTCGCTGCAGTCGCTGGCGCTGGGACTGGGCGCGTGGCTGGCGATTACCGGGCGGACGTCGGCGGGGGCGATCTTCGCTGCGTCGTTCCTGGCCGGGCGGGCGATGCAGCCGATCGACCAGTTGCTGGGTTCGTGGCGCAGCGTGACCCAGGCGCGGACCTCGTTCGCCAAGCTGAACCAGTTGCTGGCGACGCGCGAGGCAAGCTTCGCGCCGACCGGCCTGCCCGCTCCGACCGGGCGTTTTTCGGCGGAGAATATCTTCGTCGGCAACCCGGCCGAGAATCGCTTCCTGCTCGGCGGGGTCGGCTTTGCGATGGGGCCGGGCGAGGTCATCGCGATCATGGGGCCGAGCGGGGCCGGCAAATCGACCCTGCTGCGCGTTCTGGCCGGGGCGCTAAGGCCCGAGCGCGGGCTGATCCGCATCGACGGGGCGAGCGCCGCCGACTGGGACAGCGAGCGGCTGGCGCGGCACATCGGCTATCTGCCGCAGGACGTGTCGCTGTTCGC
>NZ_JANMWY010000249.1:0-8112 GCF_031380695.1 Sphingomonas sp.
GCCGGGGTTCGAGATTGCCAATACCGGGTTCAGCTTCCACGCCCGCCGCCCGGTCGCCGCGCTCGACCGGATCATCGTCGACAAGAAGCTCAGGATCGCCTCATGCGGGGTTCATCGCAGCGTTGCTGCGGCCAAGGCCTCTGACCACTTGCCGATTTGGGCTAGAATTTCGGGGCTCTAGCCCCCGGCAATTTTCCGCTGTCGCCTTCGCTGGATCGACGAGCCGATACCCAGCGCCTCGCGATATTTGGCGACGGTACGGCGGGCAAGGTCGAAGCCCTTTCCCTTGAGCATATCGACCAGCGTGTCGTCGCTCAGAATGTCGCCCTCGCTGGCGATCAACCGGGCGATGGCATCCTTGACCGCGCCCGCCGCCGCGCCCTCGCCATCGTCGCTGCCGACGCCCGAGGCGAAGAAATATTTCAGCTCGAGCATGCCCCGCTCGCACAGCAGATATTTGTTCGACGTCACCCGGCTGTCGGTCGATTCATGCATCTCGATCGCTTCGGCGACATCCTTCAGCGTCAGCGGCTTCATCGCCGATACGCCATGCAGGAAGAATCCCTCCTGCCGCTTGACGATTTCGCTCGCAACCTTGACAATTGTCCGCGCGCGCTGGTCGAGCGCCTTGACCAGCCAGTGGGCAGTATTGAGACTCTCATTGAGCCACGCCTTAGACGCCCTGTCGGTCGCTCCTGCCTTCAATTCGAGATGATAGCGGCGGTTGACCAGCACGCGCGGCAGGGTCGCGGCATTGAGCTCGACCGCCCAGCCCTCGCCCGTCCGCCGCACGAACAGGTCAGGTGAGGCGGTCTCGGGCTCCTTGTCGGCAAAGCGGCAGCCCGGCTTGGGATCATAGGCCCGCAACTCACGCACCATGTCGGCCAGATCCTCTTCATCGACCCCGCAAATCCGTTTCAGATCCTTCATCTGCCCGCGCGCCAGCAGGTCGAGATTGTCGATCAGCCGCGCCATCGCCGGGTCGTAGCGGTCGGCCGCCTTGGCCTGCAGCGCCAGGCACTCGCTCAAGTGACGCGCACCGACGCCGGGCGGATCGAGCGACTGGACTAGCGCCAGCGCCTCCTCGACTTCGCGCCGATTGGTGCCGGTCGCCGCCTGGATCGCTTCCAGCGGTGTCGTCAGATAGCCAGTCTCTTCAAGTTCCTTGACGATTGCCTCGGCCAGCGCGCTCGCGCCGTGGAGTTGCTCGATCAGATGCTCGCACAGCCCCGTCTCGCAGCCCGCCAGTCGGTCGAAGTCGAAGCCCTCGTCGGACGCGCTGCCGACGTCGAAACTGCTGTCATTGTCGAGCGCCGCCTCGCGCCAGTCCATGTCGAGTCCGCTGTCGTCGCCCTTGGCGAGCAGTTCGTCGGCCCCGCTCGGGTCTACCGCCTCGTCGCCGATCTCGCGATCGACTGTGACGACGACCGTCTCACCGTCGCCGCCGCTCGCTTCCAGTAGCGGGTTCTTGGCCAGTTCCTCTGCGACGAAGGCCTCAAGCTCGAGGTTGGACAGCGCGAGGAGCTTGATCGCCGCCTGCAGCTGTTGGGTCATCACCAGCGATTGCGACTGGCGGATATCGAGGCGCGGACCGAGTCCCATCGCCGGCCTGCTTACAACGCAAAGCTTTCGCCAAGGTAGAGGCGTCTGACATCTTCGTCGGCGACCAGTGCCTCCGGGCTGCCCTGGAACAGCACCTGCCCGCCATAGATGATGCAGGCACGATCGACGATGTCGAGCGTCTCGCGCACATTATGGTCGGTGATCAGCACGCCGATATCGCGTTGCTTCAAATCCTTCACCAGGTCGCGAATGTCGGCGATCGACAGCGGATCGATGCCCGCAAACGGCTCGTCGAGCAGCATGATCGACGGGTTGGCGGCCAGCGCGCGGGCAATCTCGCACCGCCGCCGCTCGCCACCCGACAGTGCCATCGCCGGTGATTCGCGCAATTTCTTGAGGCCGAATTCGTCGAGCAATTGCTCCAGTCGGGCGTGCCGCGCATCCTTGCCCTGCTCGGCGATCTCGACCACCGCCATGATATTCTGTTCGACCGTCATGCCGCGGAAGATCGACGTTTCCTGCGGCAGATAGCCCAGCCCGAGCACCGCGCGGCGATACATCGGCAACTTCGTGATATCCTGCCCATCGAGGATGATCCGCCCGGCGTCGGGCTTGACCAGCCCCATCACCGAGTAAAAGCAGGTGGTCTTGCCAGCGCCATTGGGCCCGAGCAGCCCGACGACTTCGCCGCGCGAAACGCTCAGGCTGACGTCATGGAGCACCGCACGCTTGTCATACGCCTTCGCAATCGACCGCACGTCGAGCCCACGCACGACGGCTTCGGTCCCGACAGCGGGGTCAAGCAGGCCGACATCGTTCATCTCAACCCTTGCGCTGGGGCACGGTGAAGTGGCCGGTCACGCGCCCGCCCGATCCGCCGAGCCCGGGCGCGCCACCATCGACCACGGCGCGACCAGTGGTGAGGTCGATCACCAGCCGCGAGCCACTGATCTGCGACTGCTGGCGAATCAATTGCACGCCTCCGACCAGCGTGATCAGCTTGCGGTTGAGGTCATAGACCCCGAAGGCGCCGCGCGCCGTCTCGGTCGGGCTCTTCACCACGACGCCGCCGGCCGCATCAAGCCGCTGCATCTTCAACCCGCCCGGTCCGTTGGTATAAGCGATCGTCAGCCGCGCGGTATCGAGCGTCAGCTGCTGCTGCTTTACATGGACATTGCCAGCCATCACCGCGCGGTCGGCGCGGTCCTGCACTTCCATCCGATCGGCGGAGACATCGATCGGGGCATTGCTGTCATGACCCTTGAGCGCCGACACCGGCTCGGCATTGGCCAATCCGACCACACCGAACAGGGTGGCGAGGGCGGTGATGATGAGGAGAGGGCGCTGCATCATTTCCCCTTGATCGCCCCTTGCACGATTTTCAAGCGCGCGCCGCCGCTGAGCGTGACCGTGCGACTGCCGAGATCGGCCGAAAGATGATTGGCGCTGAACTGGCCGAGCCGCATCGTCCCGCTCGCCGGCCCGCCGCTGTTCAGTTGTTTGGCCTTCAAATCGACCGTCACGCCGCTGGTGTCGAGATGATAGCCCTGGTCGTCACGGACGGCGACCGTGCCCGGCACCGAAACGCTCTGTTTCTCCAAATCGTAGCGCCCCTTGTCGGCGGCGATCGACACCGGTCCCTGGTCAAGCCCGACGCGCGCCGCCATCCCGCTGATGTCGACCACGCGCATCGCGCTCGATTGCTGAATGGCGTGCTGGGCAACGATTTCGAACGCCTGACCCTTGTCGTCGGAGCCCGTGTAGCGCGCCTGTTCGACCCGCATCCGCTCCTGCGCCTTGTCGGTCTTGTTCTTGTCGAGCATGAAGCTGACATCGCCCTTCTTCGCCAGCGGCGCGAGCGCGAGCATCAGGAACAGGCCGATGACAAGCACGGGCAGCCCAATCTTGAGCAGCCGAATCAGCGAGTCGTGGCGGCTGCCTGGTTTCGCCCAAGTCGCCGCGCGAATGCGCTGGTCGGGACTATCCATAATGCATCATCCACGGACCAACGTCAGGCATGAGCGAAAATATCCTGCTCCGGCCATCCGGCGAGGTCGAGCAGCGCACGGTGGGGCAGGAAGTCAAAACAGGCCTGGGCGAGGTCGGTACGCTGTTCGCGCGCCAGCCGCTCCGCCAGCTTGTCCTTGAGCCGGTGGAGATAGCGCACGTCCGACGCAGCATATTCACGTTGGGCGTCGCTGATGTCGGGCGCGCCCCAGTCGCTGGTCTGCTGCTGCTTCGACAGGTCCTGGCCGAGCATTTCCTTGACCAGTTCCTTCAGCCCGTGGCGGTCGGTATAGGTCCGCACCAACCGCGAGGCGGTGCGCGTGCAGAAGATCGGACCAGCCACAATGCCGAGATAGGCACGCATGATTGCCAGATCGAATCGCGCGAAATGATAAAGCTTCAACCGGGCAGGATCGGCCAGCAGAGCCTTCAGATTGGGTGCGGCATAGTCGCTGCGCGGCCCGAATCGTACCAGATGCTCGTCTCCATGACCATCGGCCAGCTGCACCAAGCATAGCCGGTCGCGCCCTGGCATCAGGCCCATCGCCTCGGTGTCGATCGCGATCGGACCGTCGGCGAAAATCACTCGATCGGGAAGGTCTTCTTCGTGAAAATGGATCGCCAACGCCGCTGCTTCCTCATCGATTGGGCGCAATATTGCGCGGTTACGGCGGTCAATAGGCGCTTTCTCAGGTTGACTTCCAGTGGCCTGCCATCGAATCACTAGGAGCAGCGCTCTTTTTGCGATATGCCAACGACTATGTGCGCGAGATTTTCGCGTCGCATGCCGGTCGCGCCATGGGCCCCGCGCGGTGGTTTTCGTCCTGTCGGGGCACGTAAAGAGAGTTTGAATGGGTTTCGATCGAGGGCGTAAAGGGGATCGCGGCGGACGCGGTCGTGACAAACGCGACAGTTTCGGCGGAGACGAAGGCGGCAGCAGCAGCTTCGGTGGTGGCGGGTCCGACCGCGGCGGCTTCGGCGGCGGCGGCGGCGGCGGCTATGGTGATCGTGGTGGCGGTGGCGGCTTCGGTGGTCCCGGTGGCGGCGGTGGCGGCTATCGCAGCGGCGGTGGTGGCGGCTTCGGCGGTGGTGCAGGTGGCGGCGGCGGTTTCCGCAGCGGCGGCGGTGCCGGCGGCGGCGGCTTTCGCAGCGGCGGCGGCGCGGGTGGCGGCATGCCTCCCCAGGTCGTCGGCGAAGGCAAGGGCGTCGTCAAATTCTTCAACCCGCAGAAGGGCTTTGGCTTCGTTGTTCGCGATGACGGATGAGAGGATGTTTTCGTTAACATATATGCTGTCGAGCAGGAAGTCCTGACAGATCTGGCCGAAGGGCAGCCGCTCGAGTTCACGCTGGTCGATCGCGGTGGTCGTATTTCCGCGACCAATTTGCGCATCGATGGCGAGCCGATGGAAGTTGTCCGCACCGGCGCTCCGCCGGCCCGCGAAGGCGGCATTGGCGGAGCGCCGGACGGCGATCGAGGCGGACCGCAGCGTCAGCTGACCGGCGAGAAGGCCCAGGGCACGGTCAAGTTCTTCAACGCGATGAAGGGTTTTGGCTTTATCAGTCGCGATGATGGACAGCCCGATGCGTTCGTCCACATCTCGGCCGTGGAACGCGCCGGCATGCCGACGATCAACGAAGGTGACCGACTGGAGTTCGAGATCGAAGTCGATCGCCGTGGCAAATATGCCGCAGTGAACTTGGCGCCGTTGCAGCCCTGACCATAAATTCTGGTGGAAAAATGGCCCGTCCGGAGCAATCCGGGCGGGCCTTTTCATGACTGACGAGCCGCCTCAGATTCGCCCGGCGACCGACGTCGACCTTGACGCGCTTCATGCGCTGGTCGAGCGAGCTTATCGTGGCGACAGCGCACGGCGTGGCTGGAGCCACGAAGCCGACCTGCTTGACGGCCAGCGGACCGACCGTGAGTCGTTGGCCGACACCATCCGCGATTCGCGCCAACTGCTGCTGGTCATGCTCGAGAAACGCGCGCTAATCGCCAGCGTGACGCTGACCGACAAGGGCAGCGGCATCGCCTATCTCGGCATGTTGGCGGTCGATCCGACGCTTCAGGCCACCGGTATTGGTCGGACCATGCTGGCCGAGGCCGAGGCGATTGCGCGCGACCAGATGGGGATCGCGACGATGGAGATGACCGTCATCGCCAGCCGCGCCGAGCTGGTCTCCTGGTACCAGCGGCGCGGCTATGTCTTGACCGGCGAGCGGCGCCCGTTCCCGGCGACCGACCCCCGCTTCGGCCTGCCCAAGCGCGACAATCTGGAGTTCGTCGTCCTCGCCAAATCGCTGGCCTGACCGGCTACATCGCGTTCGCATAGAAAGCGGCGAGGTCAGCTTTCATTTGCCGCGCCGAGGCCGGGTCGGTGTACATCATGTGGCCCGCCGGATAGAAAGTGTAGCGGATGTTTGCCGCCACTGACGGCTCCAGCATCATGTGCCCGACATCATATTCCGCCCCGAAAAACGGCGTGGCGAGGTCGTAGAGTCCGCTCGCCACCAACAGCTTCAACCGCGGATTCTCGCGCATCGTCTGGGCCAGGTCGACGCTGGTATCGGTAACCAGCTGCGGCCCATTGACCGACTTGTGGGTCAGCTCCCAATCCTCCCCGATCCCAGCATAATTGTTTGGCCGATAACTGAGCGGGAGCTTGAGCCCGAGATCGCGGTAGAGATAGTCGTTGAGCGCGCCGACGAACGCGCCTGAAATCGACGAGGCTTGGGGATCCGAGCTGGCCGCCTCGCCCGCTGCATCGGGATCGGTCCCGAGATAGCGCGAATCGATCCGCCCGATGATCTGCCGCCGGTCGCGCAGCAATTCCTTGCGAAAACGGTCGGCGGTCACGCGCAAATTGCTGCGCAGGATATAGTCGGGCGACAGGCCGGTAAGCCGCGCCATCTGCGTCGCGATCGACTGCCGCTCTTCGTCCCCCAGCGCATTTCCCCGTTGCAACGCGCTGGCGTAGGGCCCTTTGGCGAAGGCTCGTGCTTCGCCGAGGAAAGCCGCGAGATCGGGCTTGGCCCCCGCCGCATCGACGATCTTGCCATGATACCAGGCGTCGGCGGCATAGGTCGGCAGGAAGCCGACCATCGCCTGATCCCCGACGTCGATCGTCGCGAAGTTGAGCACAGTCGAGACGAGCACAATGCCGTTGAGCTGCACCCCGCGCTGGGCCAGGACATGGCTGAGCCCGGCGGCGCGGGTCGTACCATAGCTTTCGCCGATGACGAACTTGGGGCTGTTCCACCGCCCGTTGATTGTCAGAAAGCGCTGGATGCCGCGCGCGAAGGCGTCAATATCTTTGTCGACTCCGAAAAAATCCTTCGGCTTGGCCTCGCCCAGCGGTCGCGACAGGCCGGTGGTGATCGCGTCGAGAAACACCAGGTCGCTGGTGTCGAGCAATGTGTCGGGATTGGCAGCCAGCCGGAACGGCGCCGGCCGCGCCATCTCCGGGATCGACGCCTCGACTTTCATCGGCCCGAACGAACCCATGTGCAGCCACATCGTCGACGAGCCCGGGCCGCCGTTAAACAGGAAGGTCACTGGCCGCGTCCGGCCGCTGGCCGAGGGCATGGTGTAGGCGGTGTAGAACATGCTGGCGACCGGCGCGCCGTCGTCGTTCCGAAGCGTCAGCGTGCCCGGCGTCACAGTGTAAGCCAGCGTCCGGCCGTGGAACGGGATCGAGCGCCGCTGCGGCTGGGCCAGCTCGACAACGCTGGCTTTGGCGACATCGGGATCGGACTTGGCCGGCTCCTTGGCCTTGGCGTCTGCGGTCGGGACATCGCCCGCCGGCGCTGGATCGGCGGCATCGGCCGGGGTGCCGAGGGCCAGCACCGTCGCCATCAAGAAGGCGCGCATCATCGTGCTCCCATCGGGATCGGCGTGCCCCTGACCATGACATAGCCAATTCGCGTAACCGCCGCCGGATCGATCAGCGGATCGCCATCGACCGCGATCAGGTCGGCCGACTTGCCGACGTCGAGCGTTCCGGTCTCACCTGCCAGGTCGAGCAGGTCGGCCCCGCCCTTCGTCGCCGCGATCAACGCATCGCGCGGGGTCATCCCGCCCTTGGTGACCATCAGCCCGACCTCTTCGTTGGCGCGGGCATGGGGAAAGACCGCCGCGTCGGTCCCGAGCGCGATCTTGACCCCGCCGCGATAGGCCTTGTTCAACCCCTGGCCCCACACCGCCAGCGCCAGCCGTCCCTTGGCTTCGCTGTTCGGCGTGTAAATGCCCTTGCCGATATACATCTGCAGCCCGCTAAGGGCCATCAGCGTCGCGCTATAGTAAGTGCCACGAGCCTTCATTGCCTTGACCCCCTCGTCGTCGATGAACGTGCCATGCTCAATCGAATCGACGCCGGCGCGGACGGCGGCGAGGATCCCGCGCGCGCCATGGGCATGGGCCGCTGCCTTGAGGTGCAGCGAATGGGCGGTGTCGACGATCGCCTTCATCTCGGCGTCGGAGAAATGTTGCTCCAGCCCCATCGCTCCAGGATCGAGCACGCCGCCGGTGGCATGGAACTTGAT
>NZ_JANMWY010000266.1:0-5516 GCF_031380695.1 Sphingomonas sp.
CATCCCATGAAGTGGTCTGATCTGACGATGACGCCTGAGGGCGATGCGGTCACAGCCTTACGCGCCTCATGGGAGTGGCGGCTCGGCGAGGCATGGTCACCGCTCTTATTTTCGGCCTTCGGAGATGTATTTTTAAAAACGCCGACAGGCGTGCACTGGCTGAACACCGGGACCGGCGATCTCAAAAAGGTTGCCGACGACGAAGACACATTCCGCACAGCGCTCGCGGGCGATCAAGCCAATGACTGGTTCCTGCCGCCGCTCATTGAAGCGCTTCATCAAGCTGGTAAACGACCTTCGGAGGGCGAGTGCTTCACCTATGCGATCTACCCGGCCTTTGCTGAGGGAAAATACGAGGCAAACAACTTCGCTGTGGTGCCAGCGCGGGAGCATTTCGCCGTTTCTGGCGATCTTCATCGCCAGCTATCAGGCATTGCAGACGACGCTAAAGTCTCTTTGCGGGTCGAACCGTAGCGTCTGCTTCCCCGCGTTTTCGTCTAGAAGCTGCCGGATCGCTCTCCACCCGAAAATGGCCGTACTGGGTCAGCTTCAAGCTTCCCGATTGCAGACATCCACGCCGAGACTTACACGGCTGTAATGCCTGACCTATTGCATGAGTATTGGGAGAACGACGACGGCGGCCAATTCGGGCCTGTGCGCGAACGCGATGACCAACTGCGGCCGACGCTCGTGCCTGATGCACGGCTTGTGTTCAGCCTCCGCGCGTCGTCGTGGCACCAAGCAATGCAGAGCTACAACGAACGCCTCGGGTATGGCGACTATAACCCAATCGGCGACGCGCCAGATTCCGCCTACACCGAACAGGAAGTCGCGGAGCAAGACGCTTATCTGCAAACTCGAAACGGCAGCTAAGGCGAAGTCCAGCCCGAAAGCTGACCTTCAGGTAACCACCAAAAGCTGACGTTACCGAAATAACTTTCCTACAGCCCACCACTCGTGCCACGCCGTAAGCCGCTGATTCTAATCACCGGTCCTGCTTCGATCCGACCGAAATCGCGCGCTGTCCAAATAGCCCGTACCGTGTGAACTTTAGTGAACTTTGGCCCATGAAAACCCGCCGCGCCATCTGCAATCGCAAGGCGCGCTTTGCCACCGCCGGCGACGCCCACCTTGCCGCTGCCGCCGCGACGATCACGCTTCGCCCCTATTGCTGCGACCGTTGCCGCCGCTATCATCTGACCAGCCGAACCAGGGGCAAGCGCGTCCCCCGGCCTAAGTCCACCAAGGCGTTCGTCAATCGCCCCGAATGACGATATGACCGCGCTATGATCACCCTCTCCCCCGGCGCAGTCACCCTCGCTGAGCTGCGCTTGCTCTGGTCCGGTGCCCCCGTCCGCCTGGCCGATGACGCCCTCGCCCGCATCGATACCGCCGCCGCCTCGGTCGTCCGCATCGTTGCCGGCGGCGCCACCGTTTATGGCGTCAACACCGGCTTCGGCCTGCTCGCCCAGACCCGCATCCCCGCCGATCGTCTCGCCGACCTCCAGCGCAACCTGATCCTCAGCCACAGCTGCGGTCTCGGCGACCCGCTCCCCCGCGCCACCGTCCGGCTGATGATCATCCTCAAACTGATCGGCCTTGGCCGCGGCCATTCGGGCGTTCGCCGCACGGTGATCGACGCGCTGCAAGCCCTGCTCGACGCCGACGCCATACCGGTCATCCCTTCACAGGGCAGCGTCGGCGCCTCGGGCGATCTCGCCCCGCTCGCCCACCTGGTCGCGACGCTGATGGGCGAAGGGTCGATCGACCTCGCCGACACCGTCATGCCCGCCGCCGCCGCGCTCCAGCGAATGGGCCGCGCACCGCTCGCGCTCGGCCCGAAGGAGGGGCTCGCGCTGATCAACGGCACCCAGGCCTCGACCGCGATCGCGCTCGACGCGCTGTTCCTCGGTGAACGGGTGTTCGCCGCCGCGCTCGGTTCCGGCGCGATGGCGGTCGATGCGCTCAAGGGCAGCTGCGCGCCGTTCGACGCCCGCCTCCACGAGCTGCGCGGCCAGCCCGGCCAGATCGCCGTTGCCGCCCGCCTCCGCGCCCTGCTCGACGGCAGCGACATCGGCACCAGCCATCACGACTGCGGCCGCGTCCAGGACCCCTACAGCTTCCGCTGCCAGCCGCAGGTGATGGGGGCGAGCCTCGACCTGCTCGCCAACGCCGCCCGCACCCTGACGATCGAGGCCAATGCGGTGACCGACAACCCGATCCTGTTCCCGGATACGGACGAGGCGATCAGCGGCGGCAATTTCCACGCCCAGCCGGTCGCCTTCGCCGCCGACATCATCGCCATGGCATTGTGCGAGGTCGGCTCATTGAGCGAGCGCCGCACCTCAGTGCTGGTCGATCCGACGATGAGCCGCCTGCCCGCCTTCCTCACCGACGATGGCGGGTTGAACAGCGGGCTGATGATCCCGCAAGTCACCGCCGCCGCGCTGGTCAGCGAGAACAAGAGCATGGCCTTCCCCGCCAGCGTCGACTCGATCCCGACGTCCGCCGGTCAGGAGGACCATGTCTCGATGGCCCCGATCGCCGCGCGCAAGGCTGTGCGGATCGCGCACAATGCAGCGGGGGTGGTCGCGGTCGAGCTGATCGCGGCGGCACAAGGCCTCGACTATCATGCGCCGCTGCAGACCAGCCCGGCGCTCCGGGTGCTCCACGGCAAGGTGCGCGCGCTCTCGCCGCACCTTGGCACCGATCGCTACTGGGCCGATGAAATGGCCGCGATCCAGGCGGCGGTGCTGGCCGGCGACCTGATCAGCGACGCCGTGCTCGACCCGCCGGCGGGCTAGCGACCCGCGTCCACACTTGCGACTTGCACATGAACCCGGCGACCGCGCAGCCCTGCACTTCCATGTGTGTCCGGTCGAGCAGATGAATGTCGGCTTCGGCGCGGCGACCGATGTCGGGGACGAACACTTCCCCGTGCCAAATGCCTTCGCCGTTCTGCTCCAGCCCGCTCAACAGCTCGGTTCCGATCAGACGCGGAGTGCCCCCGTCGGCGGCGGCGGCGCGGGCCTGGCCGCTCGCGGACGTCACCCGCCCGCACAGCACGTCATCGCCGCACGGCGCGATGCGTACGGTGACGCTATGCTTGGGATTGGTCCAGCTCCCCTCGAGGGGTGAAGCGGCGAGCGCTGGTGCCGAGACGAGCGCGGCGGCGGTGAGGAGCAAGGCTTTCATGGGCGTCCTTTTCGCGGGCAATGCTTGCCAACGGCTGAACGCCCCGCCTTGCTCCCCCATCCTGCTATTTCTCGCCGAGCAGGGCCAGATAGTCGGCGGCGGTCATCGGCCCCCGGGTGAACGTATCGGTATGGCTGCTGATATATTTGCGCAGTTCCAGCCCGCCGCGCATCGGGTTCATGCCCATCTTCTTGGCGGCGGCCTCGCTCGCCTTGTCCTGCGCCTCGGTCGTCACTGGGTAGATCACCATATAGTCCCAGCTATCGCCGTCGGTATGCGCATAGAGCTGGCCCTTGGCGATGCCCGCTGCGGCGGACACCTGGTCCTGCTGATCGAGCCACTTAAGGAAGCCTGCCTGCAGGCCTGGTGCGATCCGATAGATGGAAACGATCGCCTTGCCTGGCTCGGCGGTGGCCGGCGCGGCGAAGGCGAGGGTAGCGGCGGCGGCAATCATCATGGCGAATTTCATGGCTCATCCCCTGTTCGGCGCAAAAGCACCAGTTCGGCGGGCCCACTGGCCGCCGGATGCTTCCCCCGCCGGGACGCGACTCACGCGGAATGCAACGGGGCGGAGTTAATCATGATTAAGCGCGTGCGGCAAAGGCTCAGTGAAAGTCGCGGCTCTTTGGGATGCAGCTGACGTTGCGCGGGTGCATGGCGGTCGGCGCGCGCCAGCTGCCGCCGCCGTCGCCTGCACTTAACGTCGAGGGCATCGACTCCTCGCTGATCGCGCGGAGCATGGCGGTGTCATCCTCCAGTTTCCGCGCAACGACATGGACCACCGCCTCGTCGTGCTGGACCATGCCGTGCACCACCATCAGCCGCGCCCCCATTACGATGCGGCGCTGGGCGGAGAAGGCGTCGGGCCACACGACGAGGTTGGCGATGTCGGTCTCGTCCTCCAGCGTGATGAAGCACACCCCCTTGGCGCTGCCCGGCCGCTGGCGGATCAGGACCAGCCCGGCGAGCGACACGCGGCGGCCATAGCGGAGCGAGCGCAGCTGGTCGGCGGTGGTGAACCCGCGCTCTCGGTAATGGTCGCGCAGGAACTGCATCGGGTGGGCCTTCAGCGACAGGCGGATGGTCTGGTAATCGGCGACTACCTGCTCGCCGAGTGGCATGTGCGGCAGGCGGACAATCTCGCGCTCCCATCCCTCGTCGCGGGCGTCGGCAAAAGCGAACAGCGGGAGGTCGGGTGAGCCCTTGAGCGCGCGCGAGTCCCATAGCGCGGCGCGGCGGTCGAGGTCGATCGAGCGGAACGCATCGGCCTCGGCGAGCTTCTCGATCGCCGCGACATTGGTCCCCGACCGGCGACGCACCTCCTCGACCGAAGGGTAAGGCGTGTCGCCCCGGGCGGCAACGATGCGGGTCGCGGCATCGAGCCGCAAGCCATCGATCTGGCGGAGGCCGAGGCGAAGCCTTTTCTCCTCAAGTGTACAATCCCATTCGCTGTGGTTCACATCGACGCCGAGCACCTCGACCCCATGATCGCGCGCATCGCGCACGATCTGCGCCGGCGCGTAAAACCCCATCGGCTGTGAATTGAGCAGGGCGCAGGCGAACGCCGCCGGATATTTCCACTTCAGCCAGCTCGACACATAGACCAAGTGCGCGAAGCTCGCCGCATGGCTCTCGGGAAAGCCATATTCGCCGAACCCCTTGATCTGGTCGAAGCAGCGCTGGGCGAAATCGGGGTCATAGCCGCGCCCGACCATCCGCCCGACCATCTTCTCCTGCAGCAGCTCGATCGTCCCGCGCGAGCGGAAAGTCGCCATCGCCTTGCGCAGCTGATTGGCCTCGGCCGGGCTGAATTTCGCCGCGTCGAGCGCGATCTTCATCGCCTGCTCCTGGAAAACCGGCACGCCCAGCGTCCGGCTGAGAATTCGCTCGAGCTCGTCGGGCGGGCCATGCTCGGGCGAAGGGCAGGGGTAAAGCACGCTTTCCTTGCCCGACCGCCGTTTCAGGAAGGGATGGACCATGTCGCCCTGGATCGGCCCCGGCCTGACGATTGCCACTTCGATGACGAGATCGTAAAAGCAGCGCGGCCGCAGACGCGGCAGCATGTTCATTTGCGCCCGGCTCTCGACCTGGAACACGCCGATGCTATCAGCGCGGCACAGCATGTCGTAAACTTCTGCATCCTCGCGCGGCACCTTGGCGAGCGTCATTGGCCGGTCGTGATGTTTGGCCAAAAATTCGAACGCCTTGCGGATACAGGTCAGCATGCCGAGCGCCAGAACGTCGACCTTCAAAAGCCCGAGTGCTGCGATATCGTCCTTGTCCCATTCGATGAAGGTGCGGTCGGCCATCGCGCCGTTGCC
>NZ_JANMWY010000311.1:0-4099 GCF_031380695.1 Sphingomonas sp.
AAAGCGCGATTCGCTAGCTTCCGTGACTTCGCAAAATTACCGTCCTGCCACTTGGTCGCACGAAAACGGGCCCGCCTCGGGGTGAGGCGGGCCCGGGCTGGGGACTGGGAAAGTCGTTAGATGCCGATCGAGCCGCTGGTCGAGCCTGACCCGCTGCCGCTCGCCGAACCAGACGCGCTACCGCTGGCTGAGCCGTTGACCGATCCGGCGGCGTTGCCGGCCGCGTTGCCCGCGGCGTTGGCGGCGTTGGCGGCACCGGCGGCACGGCCGCGCAGCTCACCGGCAGCGCTGGTCGCGCGGTCGCGGACGTTGCCAACCGCCGACTGGACGGCGTCGGTCCCGATCAACTGCGCCGAACCGCCGGCATTGCCGCTGCCCGAAACGCTTCCGGCGAGGCCCTGGGTCGCGCCTTCGACGGTGCCGGCGAGGCCGACATTACCGCTCGCCGAACCGCTCCCGGTGTCGATCGAGCGCGACGCGCCGACGCTGCCGGTGACCGCACCGTTGACGGTACGCTGGATCTCGCCAAGGCCGCCGCCCGCGTTACCGCTTAAGGTCCCGCCAAGCGCGCCGCTGACCGCGCCGCCGAGACCGCCGCCGAGTCCGCCAGCGCTGCCACCAAGGTTGCCGCCGGTGACGCCGCTGACCATGCCGCCGACTGAACCGAGCAGCTGGGCCGAGGCCGGGGCGGCGAGGGTCGCGGCGACGGCGACCGAAAGCGCGATGAGTGTCTTCATGTCATTTCTCCTGTGCATCGAAATTGCATGGGGAAAACGACCGCCGCCTCGCGTTTCATCCCGATCACCGCGAATTATTTCGCGCCGACGCTGCGCGGGTCGATGCGGCACTCACCGCAGACGATGCCGCGTCCGACCTTGCCCTTGCCCGGTCGTGCTTCGCCGGCAAGCCGGTCGGGCGAACCATTGGCGGCCAATCGCGCTGCGACCAGCGGGGCGGCGAAACTGGTGCCACGGATCCGGGCATAGCCCGACCCGGGCAGCGCGGCGGCGAGGTCGGCGCCGGGGGCGGCAAAGTCGATGTGAGTCGCGCGCCCGGCCTCAACCAGCGCCTTGCCCTTGGCATCGACTCCGGTCACCGCCACCACTCCGGGGTAGCTCGCGGGATATTGCGGCGGGGCGGCGGGGCCGTCGTTGCCGATAGCGGCGACGATCATAATGCCGCGGCTTCGCAGCGCGCCGATCGCGCGTTCAATGACGCGGTTGGCGGGGCCGACCAGGCTGATATTGATTAGCTGCGGGTTCTTGCTCGCCGCCCAGCCCATCGCGCGGACGATCGTCAGTGCCGAGCCCGATGCCGGGTTGCCGCCATAAACATCGCCGACGAACAGGCTGGCGCCGCGCGCCGCGCCTCTGAACGCGCCCTGGTCGCCGACCAACAACGAGGCAACCGCGGTGCCGTGTCCGGTCGCTGAGGCGGGGCCAGCGAAGCCTTTCTGCTCGATCGAGGCGCCGGCCATCGACGGGTGGGAGGCGACCCCACCATCGATCATCGCGATCCGTGTCCCGCGCGGCGCGGTCCCGTTTGCCAGCCGCGCCATCGACGGCGCCAGCGCGCCCCCGGCGGGCTCGTAGATATGGTCGAAGTCGGCATTCAGCGACGGCGCCGAGCGGTGCAGCGCGTCGAGCGCCTTGCGCGGATTCATTCGCGCCGGAACACTCAGGCTGACCAGCCGTAGGCCGAGTTGGTCCTCGTGGTCATCGGCGAGCACACGAAAGCCCGCGGCCGTGGCGGCGGAGAGGCTGGCGGGGTCGGGGTCGACCGCGATCAACCGGTCGCGGCGCACCGGATTGCCGGCCCCGTCGCGGTCAAGCTCGGTGCGATGCGCCTCGACCAGCAGCGACAGTCGCAGCCGCCGCAAATCGACCAGCGAGTCGGCGGTGTCGGCGACGGAATTGGCCAGATGGTCGATCCGGTCGAACGCACCGCCGACCAATGCGTGACGCTGCGCCGCCTGCGCCGGCGAAGTGGCGCTGATCACACCGCCCGGTATGCCGCTGATCGTTCGGCCGATCCCGCCACCGAGGCTGCCGACCTCGTTCCCCAAGCCGCCGACCGCGCCGCCAAGCCCGCCGCCCAGCAGCTGAGCCGCAACCGGAGCCGCGGCGAAGAGGGCCGCGGCGCTGAGTAGGGCGAGGGACAAACGAATGGCCATGAAGTATCCTTTTATCTAGATGACGGGATGAAACGACCGCCGGCCCTCGTTTCATCCCCATGAGGTGGCATGGTTTCCAATATCGAGTTCGAACAGGAACTTCGCAACCACTGGCTGCGGCTGCGTCGGTTCGCCTTTGCGCTCAGTCACAATGGCGCGGATGCCGACGACTTGGTCCAGGCGACGGTCGAGCGCGCTCTTCGGTCGGCGGCGCAGTGGCAAGCGGGAACGCGCTTCGATTCATGGATGTTCCGCATCGCGCGCAATCTGTGGATCGACACGGTGCGCGCACGGGGCCGCCGGATTTCGCGGTTCGTGCCCGAGGAATTGGGCGCCGATGTCGGATTCGACCCGCGCGCCGCCACCGACGCCGCGATCGACCTCAAGCGTGCGATGGCGGCAATGCAGCAACTGCCCGCCGAACAGCGGGAGGTGGTGGCGCTGATCCTCGTCGACGGGCTTGGCTACCGCGAGGCGGCCGAAGCGCTCGACCTCCCCATCGGGACAGTGTCAAGCCGGCTCGTGCGCGGTCGCAAGGCGTTGCTGGCGCTGTTAGGAGAGAAGGACGGATCCGGTGACTGACGAGGAGGAATTTTTCGCTTGGCTCGATGGTGAGCTCGACGGCGAGGCGGCGGCCAAGGTCGAGGCGCGCGTTGCCGCCGATCCGGCGCTGGCCAAGCAGGCGCGAGCGCATCGCGCACTGGGTGCCGGGCTGCGTGGCGCGTTCGATCCGGTGATGGAGGCGGCCGCGCCCGATCACTTCGGCGCAGCGCCCATCGACCTGGGCCAGGCGCGCGAGCGGTTGCGGCAGAAGCGGCCGGGCCCCTTGCCGCAATGGGCGGCGATCGCCGCGACGCTGGCGCTCGGGATCGGGCTCGGCACCACCATCGGCTCGCGCGGCAGCGATGCGCCGACCGCGATCGAAGGCGGTAAGCTGGTCGCCGCGGCGGGGCTTCGGCAGGCGCTCGACCGCCAGCTGGCGAGCGCCGATCAGCGCGGCACGCCGACCCGCATCGGCCTTACCTTTCGTAACCATGATGGCGCGCTGTGCCGCAGCTTCGGTGGCCGCGACGGCACCGGCCTGGCCTGCCGCTCAGGCGACAAGTGGCGGGTTGAGGCGCTGTTCGGGCCGGTCAACGGTGCTGATGAGTATCGCGCTGCGTCGGCCGGAGATCCGCGGCTCGGCGACCTGATCGACCAAGGTATCGAGGGCGACCCGCTCGATGCCGCGCAGGAACGCGAAGCGCAGTCGCGTAACTGGCGTTAGCGGGTAATTTGGAGCCGCAGGGTGTCGTCTGACGGGGGGAGGCTGGTTCAAGACCGCATCTCCAGACCCTGACTGCTCAATTTCCGCTAGTCGACGACTTTATCAAAGGCAGCAAAAAGGCCCCGCGATCGCTCGCGGGGCCTTGCTTGTTTCAGCCTGTCGTCGTGACGCTCAGTCGTCGTCGCGCTGCAGGAACGCCGGGGCGAACTCGGGGGCGGGGCCGCCCTCGTCCTTGGCGCCGTTGCCGCCTTCGCGATCACGACGCGGACCACGATCGCCGCCCTCACCGCGCGGGCCACGATCACCGCCGCCTTCGCGGCGCGGACCGCGATCTCGGTCGCCGCCGCCGCCGTCACGGCGCGGGCCACGATCACCGCCGCCGCCGCCGCCTTCGCGACGCGGACCACGATCGCCGCCGCCGCCGCCATCGCGACGCGGACCACGATCACGATCGCCGCCACGCGGACGATCGCCGCCCTCGCGCGCTTCCCGCGGCGGCCGGCTGTCCTCGAGCTCGACGCCGGTTTCCTGGTCGACGACGCGCATCGACAGGCGGACCTTGCCGCGCTGGTCGACCTCGAGCAGCTTGACCTTGACCTCCTGGCCCTCGGTCAGCACGTCGCGGACATTCTCGACCCGCCCGCTCTGGATTTCGCTGA
>NZ_JANMWY010000312.1:0-7976 GCF_031380695.1 Sphingomonas sp.
CGATGCCCTGCATCGCGCCGATGGCGGCCACGGCGATGAGCGCGGCGATCAGGCCGTATTCAATCGCAGTTGCACCCTTGTTGTTCTTGATCATCTTGAGAAACTTCGACATTACCGGTCTCCTTCAGGTTCCACGCGGGACCCATGTCCCCCGTCCAGCGACCGTCCATTGCCGCCGGATGAAGAGAGAATTAGACGTCGACAATTGAGAAACCTTTAAGCCGGGCGGTTACCGTAGCTTAACCATATTTATTTTTTCAGGTCGATTTTCGGCGATCACAACGCATCGAGCAAATTGCCGAGCGCGTCCCCAATCCGCCGAAGCGCGCGCGTCCCATCGCTCCATTCGGGCGGAATCGGCGACTGGCTCGGCGCCGGCGGCTCGGGCTGCGGCACGTGGAACCCCTCGGGAAGCGGGGGCCCCGCCCGCCGGTCGATCGCTAGCGCCGGCTGCATGAAATTCTTCCAGATCGTCGCCGGGATCGTCCCGCCGCTGACCTTGCCGAGCGACTTGTTGTCGTCGCGTCCGACCCATACGCCGACCACCAGGCCGCGCGCGAAGCCGATGAACAGCGCGTCGCGATTCTCCTGCGTCGTCCCGGTCTTGCCGAACGTCGGCACGGCCAGCGCGGCGCGGCGGCCGGTGCCCTCGTTCGCCGCCGCCCACAGCAAGTCGAGCATCGGCGCCCAGTCGCGCCGCTCGTCGAGCCGTCCGCCGCGTTCCAGCAGGCCGGAGAACATGCCGCCCTCCTCCCCCGCCTTGACCGGCAATCCCCGTGCCGCGACCGGATAGCGCCCCCCGGCCACCGCGGCATAGGCCGAAGTCAGTTCGATCAGGCTCACCCCCGACGTCCCCAGCGCCAGGCTCGGCTGGTCGGCCAGCGGACTGGCGATGCCCAGTTCGCGCGCGGCGCGGATGACGTTGGTCCGCCCGACCCGCTCGGCCAGCCGCACCGTCGCGGCGTTGCTCGACCGCGCGAACGCCTCGCGCATCGTGATTGGCCCTCGGTAGATGCCATCGCTGTTGACTGGCTTCCACCCGTCGATGCTGATCGGCGTATCCTCGATAATCGTATCGGGCGTGTAGCCGGCGCGCAGCGCGGCGAGATAGACGAACAGCTTGAACGCCGATCCCGGCTGCCGCCGCGCCTGGGTCGCGCGGTTGAACGGCGAGTCGCCGTAATTCTTGCCCCCCACCATCGCGACGACCTCGCCGGTCGGGCGCATCGCCACCAGCGCGACCTGCGCATTGCCGACCTGCGCGCTGGCGACGGCCCGCACCGCCAGGCGCTGCAAATTGGCGTCGAGCGTCGTCGGCACCCTGATCTGGCCATAGTCGGCGGTGAAGCTCGCCTGGGCGGCGGGGGCGACCCAGTCGGCGAAATAGGTGCCGGTCGGCACGCGGTTTGCCGTATAAATCGGCCGCGCCATCGGCGTGGAGGCTCGTGCCCGCGGGATCACGCCGGTCTCGACCATTTGCGCCAATACCAGCCGGCTCCGCGCCTGCGCCGCCGCGAGATGCTGGGTCGGGGCGAGGCGTGACGGTGCCTGGACCATGCCCGCCAGCATCGCCGACTGCGGCAGCGACAGATTCTGCGGCTCGCGCCCGAAATAATGATGCGCCGCCGCCCTCAGTCCATAGACGCCGTCGCCGAAATAGACCGACGACAGATAGCGCGAAAGAATCTCCTGCTTGGTCAGCCACGCCTCCAGCCAGAAGGCGATGATCACCTCGCGCGCCTTCCGTCCGAGGCTGCGGTCGGACGACAGGAAGCTGGTCTTGGCAAGCTGTTGGGTAATCGTCGACCCGCCCTGCCGCACCTCGCCGGCGTGCATGTTGGCGATCGCCGCGCGCGCAATCCCGCGCGGATCGATGCCCCAATGCGAATAGAAACGCCGGTCCTCGATCGCGACGAACGCCGCCGGGGTCAGCGGGTTGAGCCGGGTCACGTCGACCGGCGCTTCCTTGACCGCGCCGCGCCGCGCGATCGGCTGGCCTTCACTCGACACGATCAGCATCGCCGGGGCCGGCAGCGGCTCCAGCGCGCGCGACAGGGGCGCGGTCACGATCAGCCACAGCACGGTGACCAGAAATAGTCCGGCGAGGACATAGGCCGTCCACTTGATCCGCGAGCGCCACCGGCGGCGCGGCTTGATGTGGCTCGGCGGGAGCTGCGCAGGCTCGAGCGCACCGGGCAGGTCCTCGACGTTGACGCCGCCTCGGCTCCAGATTCCGTCGTGATCGGCCATCGTCACCCCAACCGGGAAGCGCCGTCGAGCGCACCACTGCCTTAGCGCACTAAAACACTTCCGCCGCCTTATCCAGCCTCGCGATGAACCGCGCATTGCCGCGTGCGGCGATGCGCGGCTAAAGCCGATTGATGCGGTCCTTCCCCCGCCCCGTGCTGGCGTTGCTGTTGACGGCGGCGGTCCTCGCTCCCGTGGGCTGCAGCAAGCCCAAGGGCGGCGCGATCTCGGTCACCGTCATCGGCGATTCGCCTCGCCTAGCCGATCCTGCCGTGGGCCCGCTCCCGACTGGCGACGGTGTGCTCCTCGGCAGCATTGCCCAGGGCCTGGTCCGGTTCGACGCCCGCGGGCAGATCGACGCCGGCCTCGCCGAGCGCTGGACGGTCACCGACGATGGCCTCAGCTACATCTTCCGCCTTCGCTCCGGCTTCTGGCCGAGCGGGCGCAAGATCGACGCCCGCGAAGTCGCCCGCATCCTCAACCGCGAACGACGCCAGGCGAGCCTCAACACGATCAAGGACACGATCGGCGCGATCAGCGAAATCGTGGCGATGACCGACCGGGTGATCGAGATCCGCCTCGTCGCCCCACGCCCCAACCTGCTCCAGCTGCTCGCCCAGCCCGAATTCGCCATCTTGCGCATCGACCCCGATTCGACCGGCGAGGGCAGCGGTCCGTTCATCCGTCAGCCGGGCAAGCCCGAGGAAGGCCTGGGTCTGAGCCGCACCCTGCCCGGCGCCGACGGCGAACAGGACGTCCGCGAGGAAGTCGTCGTCACCGGCCTGCCAGCCCCCTCGGCCATCGCCCGCTTCCGCACCGGCCAGGCGCAGATGGTACTTGGCGGCAGTTTCTCCGACCTGCCGGTCGTCCGCGCCGCAGGAGTGGCGCGGGGCACGCTGCGATTCGATCCTGTCGCCGGCCTGTTCGCCCTCGTCCCGGCACGGCAGGGCGGCCCGCTCGCCGACAAGGCGCTGCGCAGCCTGATCAGCCGCGCGATCGACCGTGACGCGCTGGTCGCGGCGTTCGACATCGACGGGCTGACGGCGCGCGCGACCCTGCTCCAGCCGGGACTTGATGGCATCGGCGACCCGCTTGCCCCCGGCTGGATGGCCCAACCTCTCGCCCAGCGCCGCGGGGGGTTGATCACCGAGGCTAACCGCCTGCTCGGTAACAGGAAGATCGTCCTGACCGTCAGCTTCCCCGCCGGCCCCGGCTCGACCCTGCTGTTCAACCGGCTGGCGGCGGACCTCGCTCCGCTCGGCATCGGCCTCGAAGCCGCCCCGCGCGGTTCGCCGGTCGACCTCACCCTCATCGACGAAGTCGCCCCCTCGACCTCCCCGGCATGGTTCGTGCGTCGGCTGCATTGCGGCGTCGTCGCGCTGTGCGCTGCCGAGGTCGACGCCATCGCCGACGCCGCGCGCGAGACCCAGTCACCGCAACAGCGCGCGCAATTCCTGTCCCTCGCCGCGCAGCTGATCGACCGCGAGGTACTGGTCATCCCGCTGACCGCCCCGATCCGCTGGTCTTTGGTCTCGTCCGACCTTCCCGGATTTGTCGAGAACCGTTTCGGCCGCCACACGTTGAGTGACTTGGCCATTAAGCCGGCACGAGAGGGTAATTAACGATGACGATCCGCGTGGAACAGCTCAAGAATCTTCCCGGCATGGGCAGCGATCCGGCCTCGGTCCGCCAGCGGGTCGAGGGCATGGAAAAATTGCTCGAGGGGCTGATCACCATCCCCGGCTTCAACCGCAAGATCGGGCTCGACGTGATCCTCGACCTCGTGCCCGTGGCGGGCGACGTCGCGGCGGCGGCGCTAGGCAGCTACATGGTGTGGGAAGCGCGCAACCTCGGCATGTCGAAGGGCCAGATGGCCAGGATGGCGGGCAATGTCGGCTTCGATTTCCTGCTCGGGCTGATCCCGTTCATCGGTGCCGTCCCCGACTTCTTCTTCCGCTCGAACACCCGCAACCTCAAGCTGATCAAACGCCATCTTGACCGCCATCACCCCGAGACGGCGATTGTTCCGGGCGCGGTCTCGCAACGGTAAGTAGCGTCATCCCTCGTCCAACCTGCAGACGCGTCAGGCCCAATCACATCCGCTGTCAGACGTCGTCAATTCGACGCGTGGCGCCCGCAGCAATCCAGGACCCCACGCGCGACCGTGTATCGCGACGCGACGTTCGTAACGACGCAGGCCCAACTGAAACGCATACGAAAACCTTACAACAGCCCGATCCGCCGGAAACTGGTCCACTCCCCGGCCCCGAACACCAGATGATCGAGCAAGGTCACCCCGATCGCCTCGCTCGCCAGCGCCAGACGACGGGTGGACTGGCGGTCGGCGGCACTCGGGCGGGGATCGCCACTGGGGTGATTATGGGCCAGAATGATGCCTTTACTACCCCGCAGCAGCGCGTCGGTCAGGATCGTGCGGACCGGCAGCTCCGCCCCCTCCCGGTCGCCACCATGACGCGCAAGGTGAAGGCAGCGCGACGCCGAATCGAGGTGCGCTACGAACAATGTCTCGGTTGCCGGATCGCGCGTCGCGAACAGCGCCCCGAAATAGTCGCGCGCTGCCTGCTCCCCGGCCAGGATGATCGGCGCGATGCTGGGGAGTCCGTCGAGCCCAGTGATCCGGGGCGCCAGAGCAACGCGGCGGGAAGGAGTGACGGTGGATCGCGGACGCTGATGCAACATGACGAAAGGCTGCGCCAGATCATGGTGCGCGCAAAGCGGATCAATATCCACAACGGAGGTTTCCGCAATCGACCGGATAGGTCCTATCCGTTTCGGACCAATTTCGCCGTCTCCGTTGAAAAGCTGACCAGACCGCCGCGAGGCTACTCCGTCGCCGCCTCGCGCTGCTCATCGAGCCAGCGCTCCAGCCACTTGATGGTATAGTCCCCGCCAAGGAATCCCTCGTCGCGGATAATCCGCTGCTGCAGGGGAATCGTCGTCTTCATCCCTTCGACGACGAATTCCTCCAGCGCGCGCTTCAGCCGCATGATGCACCGCTCGCGCGTGCTGCCATAGACGATCAGCTTGCCGATCATGCTGTCGTAGTAGGGCGGCACCTTGTAGCCGGCGTAAAGCCCGCTATCGACCCGCACGTGCATGCCGCCCGGTGCGACATAATTCTTCACCAGCCCCGGCGACGGCACGAATGTCTCGGGGTCCTCGGCATTGATGCGGCATTCGATCGCATGGCCGTGGAGCACGATCTGGTCCTGGCGGCACGACAGGCCGTCGCCTTGCGCCACCCTGATCTGCTCGCGCACGAGGTCGATGCCGCTGATCATTTCGGTCACCGGATGCTCAACCTGAAGCCGGGTATTCATCTCGATGAAGTAGAATTCGCCCTTCTCGTAGAGGAACTCGATCGTGCCCGCGCCGCGATAGGCCATGTCGGCCATCGCCTTGGCGACGATTCCGCCCATGTGGGCGCGCTGCTCGACCGAGATGACCGGTGACGGCGCTTCCTCCAGCACCTTCTGGTGGCGCCGCTGGACCGAGCAGTCGCGCTCGCCAAGGTGGATCGCCTGGCCCTCGCCGTCGCCGAACACCTGGAATTCGATATGCTTGGGGTCGTCGAGATATTTCTCGAGGTAAACGGTATCGTCGCCGAACGCCGCCCGCGCCTCCGACGCCGCCTGCGCCATCAGGCTTTCGAGCTGCGCCTCTTCGGGAACCACTTTCATGCCGCGCCCGCCGCCGCCCGACGCCGCCTTGATCAGTACCGGATAGCCGACCTCGGCGGCGATTGCCTTGGCCTCGGCGATGCTCTCCAGCGGTCCCGGCGAGCCCGGCACCAGCGGCAGACCGAGCGTCGCCGCCGTCCGCTTCGCCTCGACCTTGTCGCCCATGATGCGGATATGCTCGGGCTTGGGCCCGACCCAGATCAGCCCGTGGCTCTCGACGATCTCGGCGAACTGCGCATTCTCGCTGAGGAAACCATAGCCCGGATGGATCGCATCGGCGTGCGTAATCTCCGCCGCCGAGATGATCGCCGGGATGTTGAGATAGCTCTCCGCCGCGCTCGGCGGGCCGATGCACACCGTCTCGTCGGCGAGGCGAACATGCATCGCATCGCTGTCGGCGGTCGAATGGACCGCGACCGTCTTGATCCCCATCTCGTGACAGGCGCGATGAATGCGCAGAGCGATCTCGCCGCGATTGGCAATCAACAGCTTGGTGATGGCCACGCTTCGGCTACTCGATCACGACGAGCGGCTGGTCATATTCGACCGGCTGCGCGTCGGCGACCATCAGCTGCCGCACCGTCCCCGCCTTGGGCGCGAGGATCGGGTTCATCACCTTCATCGCCTCGATGATCATCAGCGTGTCGCCCGCCTTCACCGTATCGCCGACCGCAATGAACGCCGCGCCGCCCGGCTCGGCCGACAGGAACGCCGTGCCGACCATCGGCGACTTGACCGCGTCCAGCGACGGAGCGGCAGCGACCGGAGCCAACGAAGGCTGCGCAAACGCATGCTGCGCCACATGGACCGGAGGGGCCTCGCGCCGCACTCTGATCTTGCGCGCTCCGTCCTCGACCTCGATCTCGGTCAGCTCGTTGGCCGACAGCAGCTCGGCCAGCTCGCGCACCAGCTCGGCGTCGATCCGCATCGCGCCCTCGGCGGGCTTCGCCTTTTGATCGGCCATCAGATAATCCCTAACGTAAACAAGCCGCGCCCCCTGTCAGAGCCGCGCCGCCGCGTCCAGTGCCAGTGTATAACTCGCTGCCCCAAAGCCGCGCACCGATCCCTTGCACACTGCCCCGACCAGGCTCTTGTGGCGAAACGCCTCGCGCGCTTCGGGGTTGGACAAATGGACCTCGATCACCGGCACGGCAATCGCCGCCACGGCATCGCGCAGCGCCACCGATGTATGCGTGTATCCGCCCGGATTGAGGAGCACCGCCTGCGCCCCACTCGCCGCCGCCTCGTGCAGCCAGTCGATCAGATGCCCCTCATGGTTCGACTGGCGCATGTCGATCGTCAGGCCGAGCCCGCCCGCCTGCTCGGCCAGCATTGCGCCGATGTCATCGAGCGTCTCGCGCCCGTAAATCTCGGGCTCGCGCGTTCCCAGCAAGTTGAGGTTCGGCCCGTTCAACACGAATACGGTTCCGCTCATCTCGTCACCCCTCATTGCACGCCCGGCCTGTGCCACCTATCTGGCCCGAGTCAATGACCGACGACCGCACCCTATCGCTCCGCATCAACGGCGATCACCGCCGCGTCCCTGTGGGCATCACGCTGGCCGAGCTGATCAACTCGATTGGCCTCGATCCGCTCCGCGTCGCGGTCGAGCGCAATCTCGCGATCGTCCCACGCTCGACCTTCGCCACTTTGTGCGTCGAGGACGGCGACGATTTCGAAATCGTCCATTTTGTCGGAGGCGGCTGAGGTGGACGCGCACCAGAACAGCATAGCGGACACGTGGACCGTCGCCGGCCGCACCTTCTCTTCGCGCCTCATCGTCGGCACCGGCAAGTATAAGAGCTTCGAGGAAAACGCCGCCGCGGTCGAGGCATCGGGCGCCGAGATTGTCACCGTCGCCGTTCGCCGGGTCAACATCGCCGACCCCAAGCAGCCCATGCTGAGCGACTTCATCGATCCGAAGAAGATCGTCTACCTGCCCAATACCGCCGGTTGCTTCACCGCCGAGGACGCCATGCGTACGCTCCGCCTGGCGCGCGAGGCGGGCGGGTGGAACCTCGTCAAGCT